>JBKJQM010000120.1:0-8706 GCA_046594005.1 Mycobacteriales bacterium | reverse complement strand
GGCGTCCTGGCGCTCGGTGCAGACGGGCCTGACGGGGCTCCACCTGAGCGGCGCGCGCAGCGGTACGGCCCGGACGTCCCCGAACGACGGCAGCCTCGTCGCGAAGGCGCCGACGGGCCGCGACTCGTACCAGGACTCCTCCCTGTACGACCCGGCAGCCGGCTCGTCGGTGCCGATGGACAAGGAGGGCCCGGACGGCTTCGCGCCGTACCTCGCCCTCGACCCGAGCCTGGACGCGCCGCACGGCCTGACCTACACGACCGCACCGCTGCGCGTCCAGGCTCGGGTCGAGGGCGAGGTACGGCGCGAAGCCGTCCGGGCCCTCCTTGTCCATCGGCACCGAGGAGCCGGCGGCCGGGTCGTACAGGTAGGAGTCCTGGTACGAGTCGCGGCCGGTCGGGACCTTGGCGACGAGGGTGCCGTCGTTCGGGGACAGGGCGGCCGTGCCGCTCTTCGCACCGCTCAGGTGCAGCCCGGTCAGACCCGTCTGCACGGACCGCCAGGACGACGCGTCGTGCCAGCTGCCGTCGGCGAGGTCGACGTAGCGCACGTGCGGCAGCCTCTCCGCGCCGTTGCGCGTGCCGCCCAGGAAGCGGTCGAGCCAGAGCTTCACCTCGCCCTTCGGGAAGGCGGTGTTGAGGCTGGGGTCGAGGCCGAGCGGTGCGTCGCTGTACGGCGCGCCCACCTGACCCGCCTGGCCCGTGCCGTGGTGCGTGCTGGCGTCCATGACGAGCCGGCGGGGGACCGTGAGCCTGTCGACGAGCTGCAGGTCGCCGCGGCTGTACATGTCGTTCCAGCCCGAGGTCATGTAGACGGGGACCCGGATGCGGTCGGCCTTGGCGAGCACGGACCGCTCCTCGTAGAGCGGCCCGTCGAGCATCGTCAGGCGGGTCTCGACGGCGAACAGCTGGTCCTTGCGGTCCAGGTACTGCGGCTGCACGCCGAGGCCGACGGCCTGGGTGCCCGTCTGCCCGGCGAACCACTGGCCGACGAACCCCTGCATGTAGAGGCCGTGGTGCCACAGCACGTCGCGGTACGGGTCGGTCGGCGGGTGGCCGGCGATGACGGCGGACAGGTGCGGCGGCTGCTTCGCGGCGCCGAGCAGCGCGGTGATGGCGGAGTACGAGTAGCCCGACAGCGCCACCTTGCCGTTGCTCCACGGCTGCTTCGCGACCCACTCGACGACGTCGTACGCGTCCTGCTGCTCCCGGTCGCACAGCAGGCAGAGAGCGCCTCCGCTCTTGCCGGAGCCACGGACGTCGGTGTTGACGTGGGCGTAGCCGTCCGCCAGGTGGCTGGTGTCGGACGAGCGGCCGTAGGGCTCCAGGTCGACGATCGCCGGGAAGCGGCCCTTGGCCCGCGGCAGGTGGACGTCGCCGACGAGCTCCACGCCGTCGCTCGCCGGGATCGAGACGTCGGCGAGGGTGACCGGGCCGTCGGCTGCGGTCGCGGCGACGGCGGTGAGGGCCGTCGAGGCGGTGATCGCACAGGCGAGCAGGAGGCGCAGGCGCACGGGGGCTCCAGGAGTTGCGGGGGCGTTGCCGCGTACTTCTGCATCGGCCGTGCACCTCCTGCCCGGGTACGACCCGAGCCACCTGGGCAGGAGCCCTGCATGCGCCTCCCCGCCTTGAAGGGCCTCGACGACCGCGTCCTGGGCCGCCGCCGCACCGTCGTCGAACCGGAGGTGGACGGCGACGCCGCCCCCCGGGCCGTCCGGCCCCGGCCGCCGCGCACGGGCAAGGGCGCGCGGGAGGCGCTCGGGGTGGTCCTGCGCGTCAGCCGACTGGTCTTCTTCGCGCTGTTCCTGGTGCTGCTCGTCGGCATCGCGTTCGTGCTCGCCCCCACCAACATGGACAACTCGGTGGTGCAGCTCGTCCAGGACGTGTCCGACGCGGTGGCCGGCCCGTTCCGCGACGTCTTCACCGTCAGCGACGACCGGGAGCGCGAGCTGGTCGCGAACTACGGGTTCGCCGCAGCGCTGTACCTCGTCGTCGCGCTCGTCATCGGGAAGCTGGCGCCGAGCCGGTCGTGATGACCGAGCACAGCGGGCCTGAGTCCCTCGCGACTCAGAGCAGGATGTCGTCCAGGGAGTCCTGGAGAGCCTTCGCCCCGAGCAGGCGGACGCGGAGCGTGTCGACCCGTTCTGCGACTCGCCGCTGGTAGGCAGCGAGCACGTCCAGCAGCTCGCGCCGCCGCGTGTGCTCGGGCCCGAGGCGCAGCTCGTCGAGCGCCTCCAGGAGCTCGCGCATCTCCTCGAGCGTGAACTCGAGCGGCTTCATCTGCTTGACGACGAGCAGGCGCTGGACGGCGGCGTCGTGGTAGAGGCGGAAGCCGCCGGGGCTGCGCTCGGCCGGGGGCAGGAGGCCGACCTCCTCGTAGTGCCGCACGGTGCGCAGGCTCAGGCCGGTGCGCTCGGCGACATCCCCGATCTGCAGCAGTCCGCGCGCCTTCACCGACGCGGCCATCAGTGGCTGCTCAGCTGGCCGGCGAGCCGGTCATGCCGATCCGCGCTGTCCTTGTTCATGCCGACGAGCTGCACGGACTTGCCGCGCCGCTCGTACTTGGTGGTGATGGCGTCGAGCGCCGCCACCGAGCTGGCGTCCCAGACGTGGGCCTGCGACATGTCGATGACGACCCGGTCCGGGTCGTGCGCGTAGTCGAACTGGTAGACGAGGTCGTTGCTGCTGGCGAAGAACACCTGCCCTTCGACGACGTACACGACCGCTGACCCGTCGGAGCTGGGCAACCGGGTGACCTCGACCATGTGCGCGACCCTGCGGGCGAAGAGCACCATGGCGGTGAGCACCCCCGCGGCGACGCCGTACGCCAGGTTGTGCGTCACCACGACGACCGCGACCGTCACGACCATCACGGACGTCTCGCTCTTGGGCATCCGCTTGAGCGTCGCCGGAGCGACGCTGTGCCAGTCGAAGGTGCTGACCGACACCAGGATCATCACGGCTACGAGCGCGGCCATCGGGATGAGCGCGACGACGTCGCCGAGGACGACGACGAGCACGAGCAGGAAGACGCCGGCGAGGAACGTCGACAGGCGGGTGCGGGCGCCGGACTGCTTCACGTTGATCATCGTCTGGCCGATCATGGCGCAGCCACCCATGCCGCCGAAGAAGCCGGTGACGACGTTGGCGACGCCCTGCCCCCAGGACTCGCGCGTCTTGTCCGAGTGCGTGTCGGTGATGTCGTCGACGAGCTTTGCGGTCATCAGCGACTCGATCAGGCCGACGAGCGCCAGGGCAAGGGCGTACGGCGCGATGATCCGCAGCGTCGCCATGTCCAGCGGTACGTCCGGCACCCCGAACAGCGGCAGGCTGGAGGGGAGCTCGCCTTCGTCGCCGACCGTGGGGACGGTGATCGAGGCGGTCACCGTCAGGACGGTGAGCACGACGATGGCCACCAGCGGGGCGGGCACGGCCGTTGTGAGGCGCGGCAGCCCGTAGATGATCGCGAGGCCGATGACGACGAGCGGGTAGACGGCCCAGGTCACGCCGACCAGGTGCGGGAGCTGCGCGCTGAAGATGAGGATCGCGAGCGCGTTCACGAACCCGACCATCACCGAGCGCGGCAGGAAGCGCATCAGCCGCGCCACGCCGGCCAGCGCCAGCGCGACCTGGAACAGGCCGCCGAGCACGACTGCGGCGACGAGGTAGCCGAGGCCGTGGTCGCGGGCCAGCGGCGCCACCACCAGCGCGATCGCTCCGGTCGCAGCGGAGATCATCGCCGGGCGGCCGCCGGTGAAGGCGATCGTCACGGCCATCGTGAAGGACGCGAACAACCCGACCCGCGGGTCGACGCCCGCGAGGATCGAGAAGCTGATCGCCTCGGGGATGAGCGCCAGGGCGACCACGAGACCGGCAAGGACCTCCGTGCGCAGGACGGTGCGGTCGCCCGCCCACACGGGCGGGCGGAGCCGCGGGACGGCAGGAGAGAGGGAGCTCATGGTCCTGTTCTCGGAAGGGGGGGCCGGGCGGTCAGGTGCCGACTCGTCGAGCGGACGCGCAGGGGTGGGGCTGCCGCGACGTGCCCGACCCTACCCTGACGTGAGAGATGCAGTCGTGTGCCTTGCAGCACGGTCGCACTGCTGCTCCTGGGCGGGATGCCCGCGGCAGGGCTCTCGGCAACATGACGGACGGAGAGGGTCCCGCTCGCGTGGACCGCGCCGCCGCGGGGCAGGCTGCAGTCATGGACCTCGACGTGCAGCACCTGCCGGACCGTTCCCGCTTCGAGGCGGTCGTGGACGGTCAGACCGCCTACCTCGCCTACGAGAAGGGGGACACGAGCGTGGCGATGACCCACACCATCGTTCCCCGCGAGGTGGAGGGCAGGGGCATCGCCGGGCAGCTCACGACCGCTGCCGTGGGATGGGCGCGCGAGCAGGACCTGACGATCGACGCGCAGTGCTCGTACGTCCGCTCCTGGCTCAGCCGCCACGGCTAGACAGGCGGATGTCGTACGGCGGCGCGAGGATGGCCGGATGACCGCGCTCGACCGCTTCTCCCCCGCCACCCGGGCCTGGTTCACGGGTGCGTTCGAGGCGCCCACCCCGGCCCAGGAGGGTGCCTGGGACGCGATCTCCAGCGGCAAGGACACCCTCGTCGTCGCCCCGACCGGCAGCGGCAAGACGCTGTCGGCGTTCCTGTGGTCGCTCGACCGGCTGGCCTCGTCGCCGGTCCCCGAGGAGCCGCGCCACCGCTGCCGAGTCCTGTACGTCAGCCCGCTCAAGGCGCTGGCCGTCGACGTGGAGCGCAACCTGCGCGCGCCGCTGACCGGCATCCGGCAGGCCTCGCAGCGCCTCGACCTCCCGGTGCCGGACATCGCCGTCGGCATCCGCTCGGGCGACACCCCGGCCGACGAGCGACGGCGCTTCAACAAGGTGCCGCCGGACGTCTTCATCACCACCCCGGAGTCGCTGTTCCTGGTGCTCACCTCCGCCGCGCGCGACTCGCTGCGCGGCGTCGAGACGGTCATCGTCGACGAGGTGCACGCGGTGTCCGGCACCAAGCGCGGCGCCCACCTCGCGCTGTCGCTGGAGCGGCTCGACGAGCTGCTCGACACGCCGGCGCAGCGCATCGGCCTGTCCGCCACCGTCCGCCCGATCGACGAGGTCGCCCGCTTCCTCGGCGGCGCCCGGGAGGTCGTCGTGGTGCAGCCGCCGTCGACCAAGACCATCGAGGTCTCGGTCGTCGTGCCGGTCGAGGACATGAGCGCACTGGGTGAGCAGACCGGCCCGGTGCGAGGCGGATCCGCCGCCGGGGCCGCACCGACGGCGTCGATCTGGCCGGCGATCGAGGAGCGCATCGTCGACCTCGTCGAGCAGCACCGCGCGACCATCGTGTTCAGCAACAGCCGCCGGCAGGCCGAGCGCCTGACCAGCCGGCTGAACGAGATCGCCACGGAACGGCTGTACGGCACACCCGAACCCGAGGTCCTCGACCTGGACCGGCCGGACGGATCCGCCGGCGTCAAGCCGGACGGCCTGTCGTTCGCCCGCGGGCCCGCGCAGCACCCCGGCCAGGGCGGGGTGGGGAAGGCCGCCTGGGGCAACGGGCACGCCGCCGACGCCCCCGGCATCGTCGAGATCGCCCGCGCCCACCACGGATCGGTGTCCCGCGAGCAGCGGATGCAGATCGAGGAGGCGCTCAAGTCCGGCCGGCTCCCGGCGGTCGTCGCGACCAGCAGTCTCGAGCTCGGCATCGACATGGGCGCCGTCGACCTGGTCATCCAGGTCGAGTCGCCACCGTCGGTCGCGAGCGGTCTGCAGCGGGTCGGCCGCGCCGGCCACCAGGTGGGGGCCATCAGCCGCGGCATCATCCTGCCGAAGTACCGCGGCGACCTCGTGCAGTGCGCGGTCGTCGCCGAGCGGATGGTCGACGGCGGCATCGAGGCCACGACCTACCCGCGCAACCCGCTCGACGTGCTCGCCCAGCAGATCGTCGCCATGTGCGCGCTGGAGTCGTGGCAGGTCGAGGACCTGGCTGCGGTCGTACGCCGCGCCGCGCCGTTCGCCGGCCTGCCGCAGTCGGCGCTCGAGGCGGTGCTGGACATGCTGTCCGGGCGCTACCCCAGCGACGACTTCGCCGAGCTCCGGCCGCGCATCACGTGGGACCGGGTCACCGGAGTGCTGTCCGGGCGTCCGGGTGCGCAGCGCCTCGCCGTGACCTCCGGCGGCACCATCCCCGACCGCGGGATGTTCGGCGTCTTCCTGGTCGGCGACAAGGGATCGCGGGTCGGCGAGCTCGACGAGGAGATGGTCTACGAGTCACGCGTGGGCGACGTCTTCCTGCTCGGCTCCAGCGCCTGGCGCATCGAGGACATCACCCACGACCGCGTCCTCGTGACGCCCGCGCCGGGTCAGCCCGGGCGCATGCCGTACTGGCACGGCGACGCCCCCGGCCGCCCCGTCGAGCTGGGCCGCGCGCTCGGCGCGTTCCTGCGCGAGGTGTCCGCCAGTACTCCCGAGGAGGCCGAGAAGCGCCTGCAGGAAGCAGGTCTCGACGCCAGCGCCTCGACCAACCTGCTCGCCTACCTGGCCGAGCAGCGCGAGGCCACCGGCACGCTGCCCGACGACCGGACGATCCTCGTGGAGCGCTTCCGTGACGAGCTCGGCGACTGGCGGCTCGCGATCCACTCGCCGTTCGGCGCGCAGGTCAACCAGCCGTGGTCGCTGGCACTCACGGCGCGGCTGCGCGAGACGTACGGCGTCGACGTGCAGTCGATGCACTCCGACGACGGGATCGTCCTGCGGCTGCCCGAGACCGAGGAGGCGCCGAACGGAGCCGTGGCGGTCTTCGCGCCCGAGGACGTCGAGCCCGCGGTGCAGGCCGAGGTCGGCGGCTCCGCGCTGTTCGCCAGCCGCTTCCGCGAGTGCGCGGCCCGCGCCCTGCTGCTCCCCCGCCGCAACCCCACCCGGCGCACACCGCTGTGGCAGCAGCGCCAGCGGTCCGCCCAGCTGCTGAGCGTCGCGTCGCAGTACGGCAGCTTCCCGATCGTGCTCGAGACGATGCGCGAGGTGCTGCAGGACGTCTTCGACGTGCCCGGCCTCGTCCAGCTCATGAAGGACGTGGAGTCGCGCGCCGTGCGCCTGGTCGAGGTGGAGACCCCGTCTCCGTCGCCGTTCGCGCGGTCCCTGCTGTTCGGCTACATCGGCGCGTTCATGTACGAGGGCGACGCCCCGCTCGCCGAACGACGCGCGCAGGCGCTGTCGCTCGACTCCGCCCTGCTGGCCGAGCTCCTCGGCCAGGCCGAGCTGCGCGAGCTGATCGACGCCGACGCGATGGCGGAGGTCGAGGCGGAGGTCCAGCGGCTGGCGCCGGACCGCCGCGCGAAGGACCTCGAGGGAGTCGCCGACCTGCTGCGGATGCTCGGCGACCTCACTACCGAGGAGGTCGTCGCGCGCGGCGGCGAGGCGGCCTGGCTGGTCGAGCTCGAGGGCCAGCGCCGCGCCCTGCGGGTGCGCATCGCCGGCGAGGAGCGGTGGGTCGCCGTCGAGGACGCCGGCCGCCTGCGCGACGCCCTCGGCGCCGCGCTGCCCGTCGGCGTCGCCGAGGCCTTCCTCGAGCCGGTGAAGGACCCGGTCGGCGACCTCGTGTCGCGCTACGCGCGCACCCACGGGCCCTTCCACCCCGCCGACGTCGCCAGGCGCTTCGGCTTCGGGATCGCCGTCGTGGATGGCGCTCTCGCGCGGCTGGCGACCTCAGGCCGCGTCGTGCACGGCGAGTTCCGTCCCGGCGGCAGCGGCCTGGAGTGGTGCGACGCCGAGGTCCTGCGTTCGCTGCGCCGGCGCTCCCTGGCCAAGCTCCGCAAGGAGGTCGAGCCGGTCCCACCGGAGGCATTGGCGCGGTTCCTCCCCCAGTGGCAAGGCATCTCGACGTCGAACGGCCGTGGCATCGACGCGCTGGTCCGGGCGATCGAGCAGCTGCAGGGCGCCTCCGTCCCGGCCTCGGCGCTCGAGACGCTGGTGCTGCCGTCCCGGGTCGCCGGCTACGCCGCCTCGATGCTCGACGAGCTGACGGCCTCCGGCGAGGTGCTGTGGGCCGGCTCCGGCTCGCTGCCCGGCAACGACGGCTGGGTGTCGCTGCAGCTCGCCGACAGCGCCGACCTGCTCATGGCGCCCGTGCTCGAGACGTCCATGACGCCGCTGCACGACAGGGTCCTCGAGGTGCTCGAGGGCGGCCAAGCGCTGTTCTTCCGGCAGCTGTCCGACCGGGTCGAGTCGCTGGACGACGCAGCGCTGCAGACCGCGCTGTGGGACCTCGTCTGGGCCGGCCACCTCACCAACGACACCCTCGGGCCGCTCCGTGCGCTGCTCGGCAGCGGCAAGACCGCGCACAGCCAGAAGCGCGCACCCGTGCGCCAGAGGTCGAGGTACGGGCGCCCCGTCATGCCCACCCGCTCCGGACCCCCCACGGTCGCCGGCCGCTGGTCGCGGCTGCCCGCCCGTGACACCGACACGACGCGCCGCACGCACGCGCTCGCCGAGGCGCTGCTCGACCGGCACGGCATCGTCACCCGCGGCACCGTCATGGCCGAGCGGGCGCCCGGCGGCTTCGCGGCCGTCTACACGGTGCTCAAGGCGTTCGAGGAGGCCGGCCGCGTGCGCCGCGGCTACTTCGTCGAGGGGCTCGGCGCCGCGCAGTTCGCCGCGCCCGGGGCCGTCGACCGGATGCGTGCGCTCGCGGCCACGAGACC
>JBKJQM010000435.1:0-3636 GCA_046594005.1 Mycobacteriales bacterium | reverse complement strand
CGGCGAGGGCGTCCAGGACCGGCGCGACGGCGGTGCCGGCCGGCGGCTCCAGTGCGGCGGCGACGTCCCCGCCGAGCTGTGCGGCGGAGGCGGCGGCCGCCAGGCTCACCCCGCTGGGTCCGGTGGCGACGTCGGCAGCGGCGGCCAGCGCCTCTGGCGCCGACCGTCCTGCGCGCAGCTCACCGGCCAGCGCGCCGCACGCCTCCACGGCGCGGCTGCGCTCCTCGACGCGCGCGGCCCGGGCCGCTCGCGTCCGCCGCACCCTCAGCAGCAGGACTGCGCCCCCGGCGGCCAGCAGCGCGGCCACCGGCCCCATCGCCAGCAGGACCCCGAGGGGGAGCAGCAGCAGGAGGCGGGCGG
The DNA here is from genome assembly GCA_046594005.1 of Mycobacteriales bacterium. Lineage (GTDB taxonomy): Bacteria > Actinomycetota > Actinomycetes > Mycobacteriales > SCTD01 > SCTD01. The sequence continues at coordinate 3,276 of JBKJQM010000435.1, read as the reverse complement.
GGTCCCGGCTGGCCGGCGCCCGCTGCGGGCGGTGGACCAGGTCGTGCAGCCGCACCTCAGCGGCTCGCGGCACCGCACCCAGGCCTGCCACCGCCGCTCCGGCCAGCACGGCCGCCAGCAGGACCGGGCTCATGCCGGGTGTGCCAGGTGCTCGAGCCCCAACAGCCCACCCAGGGACCCCCACCCCGGCCCGGGCTGCCCGGCAGCCGAGCCCCCGTCCCAGCTCCAGGCCGTCGTGGCCTGCACCAGCCCGTCGCGACCGCGGGCCAGCACGCTCACCTCGCCCAGCCGCCGCCCGCCGGTGCGCCGGTCGCGCAGCAGGTGGACGGCGATGCGCAGCCCGGACGCGAGCTGGCTGTGCAGAGCGGCCCGGTCGAGCCCGGCGACGGCGGCCAGCGCCTCGAGCCGCGCGGGCACGTCGACCGCCGAGTTGGCGTGCAGGGTCCCGCAGCCGCCCTCGTGGCCGGTGTTCAGCGCGGCGAGCAGGTCGACCACCTCGGCGCCGCGCACCTCGCCGACGACGACCCGGTCGGGACGCATCCGCAGGGCCTGCCGCACGAGGTCCCGAAGCGTCACGGCGCCGGCGCCCTCGAGGTTGGCCGGCCGCGCTTCGAGCCGGACGACGTGGGGATGCGACGGCACGAGCTCACCGGCGTCCTCTATCAGGAGCAGCCGGTCCGCCGGGTCGACCAGGCTGAGCAGCGCCGACAGCAGGGTGGTCTTGCCGGTGCCGGTGCCGCCGGAGACCAGGAAGGCGGAACGGGACGCGACGAGGGCGAGCAGCAGGGCGGCGCCGTCCGGCGGGAGGGAGCCGGCTGCCACCAGCTCGGGCAGCGAGAAGACGCGGGAGCGGGCGCGGCGCAGCGACAGGCAGGTGCCGCCCGGTGCGACGGGCGGCAGCACGGCGTGCAGCCGGACGCCTCCCGGCAGTCGTGCGTCGACCCAGGGCTGCGCGTCGTCCAGCCGGCGGCCGGTCGGCGCGGCCAGCCGCTGGGCGAGGCGTCGCACGGCCGCCTCGTCGGGGAAGCGCACCGCGCTGCGGACCAGCCCGTCGCCCCGGTCGACCCAGACCTCGCAGGGGCCGTTGACCAGGACGTCGGTGACGGCGTCGTCCCGCAGCAGCGCCTCGAGCGGTCCCGCCCCGACGATCTCGCTCTGCAGCGCCTGCAGCACCTGCCGCGTGTCGGCGTCGCCGAGCAGCGCGCCACCCTCCTCGCGCAGCGCCGCCGCCACGAGGGTGGGCGTGGGGGTGCCGCCCCAGAGCGCGATCCGGCGGCGCACGGCGTCGACCAGGGCGGGGTCGGCACCGGTCGCCGGCGCGGTCACGCCGCCCGCCGCGCGGCCGGCAGCACCTCGTCCAGCAGCCGGCCGCACAGCAGCGACAGCGGACTGCGGCCGCGGCGTGCGGGCGCCTCGCCCCGCTCCAGCGCCAGGTCCAGGCCGGGCTCGGGACGCAGGTCGCCGAGCAGCGGCAGCCCGAGTGCACGGGCCACCTCGTCACCGCCGAGCCCCGAGGGCGCCGGGCCGCGGGTGACGACGCGCAGGTCGGCGCACAGGAGCCCGACGGACGCGGCGACCCGCGAGGCGGCCGCGGCAGCCCGCACCTCGTTGGGCACGACGAGCAGGACCGTGGTGGCCTCGGCGAGGACGGCCCGGCTGCTGTCGTCGAGAGCCCGGGGCAGGTCCACGACGACGAGGTCGTGCGCACGCCGGCCGGCGGCCAGCACCGAGTGCACCGCCTCCGCCGGGACGCCGGTCGCCTCACCGCGGTCCCACGACAGGACGGACAGCCCGGACATGCGCGGCAGCGCGTCGGACAGGGCGGCGGCGGGCACCCGGCCGCGGGTGCCGAGCAGCCCGCCCCACCGCATGCCGCGGTCCTGCTCACCGCCGAAGACCAGGTCGATCCCGCCGCCGAGCGGGTCGCCGTCGACCAGCAGCACCGAGTGCCCCTCCCGTGCGGCCGTGACCGCCAGGGCGCAGGCGAGCGTCGTGGCACCCGCTCCGCCGCGTCCCCCGACCACGCCGATGACCGCCGCACCCGGGCCGCCGCCGTCGACCGCGTCGGCGAACCGGTCGGTCAGCCACCGCTCTGCGTCGGGCAGGAAGACGACGTGCGAGGCGCCCACCTCGACGGCCCGCTGCCAGATGCCGGCGTCGTCCATGTCGTCGCCGAGCAGCACGACGTCGGACCGACGACCGAGACGGGAGCGGGCGCAGCCGGCCGTGGCGTCGGCCGCGACGACCACGAAGGGGGACGACCCCCAGCAGCGCCGCGCGGCGACGGCGTCGGCGGCGACGTCGACCTCCGTGCCGGCGGCGGCGGCGAGCCGGAGCAGCTCGTCCAGGACGTCCGGGTCGGCGGTCACGACGAGAGGGCGGGCGGACGAGCTGGCGGCGATCGGGCGGACGGAGTGCACGCGAGGCTCCCTGGTGGGCGCCGCGGGGTGCGGCGCGAGGGAGCCAGCGTCGGCAGCGCCGGCCGGTCGGCGGGTCCGCGCCCACCGGGCTGTGGACGGAGCGGCCACCTTGACCGCAGGTGCCGGCAGGCGTAGGCGGGACCGCACGGCACCCCCCGGACGCGGACGACCCCCGCCGGGGGGGTGGCGGGGGTCGTCGCGCGTGGTCCGGCTCCGGGGGGGGGTGGGGCCGGACCTGTACGTGGCCGCGCCGCCGGGGGGGTGGCGATGCGGTCCTTGGCAGCATCCCCGCCCCGTGGGCGCGGGAAACGCTCCACGGCCGTCGGATCGCCCTATCCTCGGTCCTCGTGACCCCGAAGCGCGCTGCCGCCTTCTTCGACCTCGACAAGACGGTCATCGCCAAGAGCAGCACGCTCGCCTTCAGCCGTCCGTTCTACAAGGGCGGGCTGGTCAACCGTCGCGCCGTGCTGAAGAGCTCCGTCGCCCAGTTCGTCTACCTCCTCCAGGGCGCCGACGAGGCGTCCATGGACCGCATGCGCGACTACCTCAAGGCCCTGTGCGCAGGGTGGCCGGTCGACCAGGTGAACGCGATCGTGGCCGAGACGCTGCACCAGCTGATCGAGCCGATGGTCTACGCGGAGGCCGTCGCCCTGTTCGACCAGCACCACGCCGCCGGGCTCGACGTGGTGATCGTCAGCAGCAGCGGCGAGGAGGTCGTCGGGCCGATCGGGGCGATGCTCGGCGTCGACCACGTGGTGGCACCCGGATGACCGTGGAGAACGGCAGGTACACCGGTGAGATCGACTTCTACGCCTACGGCGAGGGCAAGGCCGAGGCGATGCGCGAGCTGGCGGCC
>JBKJQM010000338.1:0-15046 GCA_046594005.1 Mycobacteriales bacterium | reverse complement strand
CGATCGCCTTGGCGACGTCACCGCCCGTACGCATGCCGCCGTCGGCAATGACGTGGACGTACCGCCCGCCGGACTCGTCGAGGTAGTCGCGGCGCGCCCCGGCGGCGTCGGCGATGGAGGTCGCCATCGGCACGCCGATGCCCAGCACCCCGCGGGTCGTGTTGGCCTGACCGGGACCGACGCCGACGAGGATCCCCGCGGCGCCGGTGCGCATCAGGTGCAGCGCCGACTGGTAGGTCGAGCAGCCGCCGACGAGGACGGGCACGTCGAGGTCGGCGATGAAGCGCTTGAGGTTGAGCGGCTCCGAGCGCGACGAGACGTGCTCGGCGGACACGACGGTGCCCTGGATGACGAACAGGTCGACGCCGCTGTCCAGCACCGCCTGGGCGAACTGCACCGTCCGCTGGGGCGTCAGCGACGCGGCGACCGTGACGCCCGCGTCGCGGATCTGCTTGACGCGGGCGGAGATGAGGTCGGCCTCGATCGGCTTGGCGTAGATCTCCTGCATCCGCGCGGTCGCGGTCTCCTCGGGCAGCGAGGCGATCTCGTCGAGCAGCGGCTGCGGGTCGTCGTAGCGGGTCCACAGGCCCTCGAGGTTGAGGACGCCGAGGCCGCCGAGCTGACCGATGCGGATCGCGGTCTCGGGCGACACGACGCCGTCCATGGCGCTCGCGACGAGGGGGAGCTCGAAGCGGTAGGCGTCGATCTCCCACGCGATCGAGACGTCCTCCGGGTCGCGGGTCCGGCGGGACGGGACGATGGCGATGTCGTCGAAGCCGTACGCCCTGCGACCGGTCTTGCCGATGCCGATCTCGACGTCTGCCACTAGCCCCTGCTCCCGTAGTTCGGCGCCTCGACGGTCATCGTGACGTCGTGCGGGTGGCTCTCCTTGAGCCCGGCGGTCGTGATCCGGACGAAGCGGCCGCGCTCCTTCAGCTCGCCGATCGTGCGGGCGCCGACGTAGAACATCGACTGGTGCAGGCCGCCGACCAGCTGATGGGCGACCGTGTTGAGCGGGCCGCGGTACGGCACCCGACCCTCGATGCCCTCCGGCACGATCAGCTCGTCGGCCGCGACGTCGGCCTGGAAGTAGCGGTCCTTGCTAAAGGACTTCTTGCCGCGGGAGGCCATCGCGCCGAGCGAGCCCATGCCGCGGTAGGCCTTGTACTGCTTGCCGCCGACGAAGACCATCTCGCCCGGGCTCTCGTCGCAGCCGGCCAGCAGCGAGCCGACCATGACCGTGTCGGCGCCGGCGACCAGGGCCTTGGCGATGTCGCCGGAGTACTGGAGGCCGCCGTCGCCGACGAGCGGCACACCGGCCGGCTCGCAAGCGCGGGACGCCTCGAAGATGGCGGTGACCTGAGGGACGCCGACGCCGGCGACGACGCGGGTCGTGCAGATGGACCCCGGGCCCACGCCGACCTTGACGCCGTCCGCGCCCGCGTCGACGAGGGGCTGCGCACCGGCGCGCGTCGCGACGTTGCCGCCGAGCACCTGCACGTGGCGCGTCGCCGGGTCCTTCTTGAGCCGGGCGATCATGTCGAGCATCAGCCGGGCGTGACCGTTCGCCACGTCCGGGACCAGCACATCGACGCCGGCCTCGACCAGTGTCGTGGCCCGCTCCCAGGCGTCGCCGAAGTAGCCGATGGCCGCACCGACCAGCAGCCGGCCGGACTCGTCCTTGGACGCGAACGGGAACTGCTCGGACTTCACGAAGTCCTTGACGGTGATGAGCCCGGCGAGCCGGCCGGCGCCGTCGACGATCGGCAACCGCTCGCGCTTGTGCTTGCGCAGGATCGTCGTGGCGTCCTCGCGAGAGATGCCGAGCGGCGCGGTGACCAGCGGCATCGGCGTCATGACGTCCGCGACCAGCGTCGTCGCCCACTCGGCGACGGGCACGAAGCGCAGGTCGCGGTTGGTGCAGATGCCGATGAGCGTGTCGTCTTCGTCGACGACCGGCAGCCCCGAGACGCGGTACTGCCCGCACCGCTCGTCCAGGTCCTCGAGCGTGGCCTTCGGGCCGATCGTGACCGGGTTGCTGATCATGCCGGTCTGGGTCCGCTTCACCAGGTCGACCTGGTAGGCCTGGTCGTCGATCGACAGGTTGCGGTGCAGGATCCCGATGCCGCCCTGGCGGGCCATGGCGATGGCCATCCGCGACTCGGTGACGGTGTCCATCGCGCTGGACACCAGCGGGACGCGCAGCGAGATGCCCCGGGTGAGGCGGCTGGTCGTGTCGACCTCGCTCGGGATGACGTCGGTCTCCCCGGGCAGCAGCAGGACGTCGTCGTAGGTCAGGCCCAGCGTCGGGAACTTCGCCTCGTACGCGGCGCGGTCCGCTGCCGCCGACGGCTCGGAGGGGATCATCTGCGCCTTCCCTGGAACGGGGTGGGGAAGCACCTGAGGCTACCCGGCCCACCGCCTTAGGCTCGGGACCGTGGAGGCGCCCCGCGACCCGTTCGCCGACGACCCGGACGACCCGGCGCGGGAGATGGCGGCGCTGGACGAGGCGGTCGTGGAGCCGATGCTCCCCGCGGACCGCGAGCAGGTGCTCAGCGACCTCGAGGACCTCGAGGTGTTCGACGCCCTGCTGTCGCCGCGCGGGGTCCGGGGCCTGGTCACCGGTTGCGAGGGGTGCGGCGACCTGCGCTGCTGGACCTGGGACCTGCTGCGGGTCAACCTGCGCTCGCTGCTGGACGCCGGGACCACGCCGGCGCACGAGCCGGCGTTCGCGCCGGACACGTCTGAGTACGTCAGCTGGGACTACGCCCGCGGCTACGCCGACGCGGCGCTGGAGGGCTGACGCCGGCCTCGGGGTCGGCCGGCTCCTAGCGACGCAGGTCGTCGACCGCCTCACCGGTCTCGGGCGCCGCCGAGCCGCCGGGAGCGGGCTCCCGGCGCGCGCCCTCCGTCGTCGGGCCTTCCTCGTCCGTGGACGAGTCCGGCTCGGAGCTCGGGCGCGGGCGCTCGGTGGCGTCGGGCGCCTCGACCTCCTCGGCCGGCTCGGGCGTCGCGTCCTCGTCGCCGCCCCGTCCGGAGGACGGCTCGTCGCGCGACGGCCGGCTGGCCGGAGCCGGCGCGTCCTGCGGGGCCGGGCCAGGGACGCGCGCGGACGGAGCCGCCGGGGCCACCCGCTCGGGGCTCGGGGCCGGCAGCGGCGGTGCGGGCCGGTCCAGCTCGCTCGGCTCCGGGCGCACGAGCTCGAACGGCGTCAGCGCGTTCACCACCCGCACCACGACGTCCGCGACCGGGGCCGGCAGCGCGTCGGCGGACGTCGCCCCGACCAGGCTCGCGGTGACTGCAGCCACTGCCACGGCCGCGCGGGCAGCCCACCTCCGGCCTGCAGGCGGCGGGGTGACCGGCACCAGGGCCGGCGGCGCTGCGAAGCCCTCGACGAGCACGGTCGCCAGTGCCGGGTTCGCCGGGGGTGGCGTCGACCGGACCGTCGCGCAGACGTCGGCGAGCACGGCCGCCAGCGCCTGCTCACCGGACACGTGGCGTCCCGCCAGCAGATCGGCGACCTGACGGTCACCGAGCCGCTGAGCCGAGGACCGTCGCATGCCCCCGTCATCGTTCCGGGGCCTCACAGGGGTACGCGACCCTCGTCCAGGACCCGCGCGCGCAGGGTGACCAGGCCGCGTCGCTGCAGCTGCTTCACCGCGCCGGCGCTGCGCCCGATCGCCTGCGCGACCTGCTCGACCGTGAGGTCCGCGACCAGCCGCAGCAGCAGCACGTCGCGCTGGTCCTCCGGCAGGAGCGACAGCAGGTCGTGCACGCGCTGCGTGCCCAGTGCGGACAGGACGTCCTGCTCGACGGACCCGGTCGCCGCCACGTCCTGAGCGCGCTCGAGCGGCAGGGTCGGCTGCTGTCGCGCGCGCCGCCGGTAGTCGTCGACGAGCCGGGCGTGCGCGACCGAGAAGACCAGCGTCCGCAGCCCAGCAGCGCCGCCCGTCAGCCCGGGCAGACGGGGGAACACGGCGAGGAACACCTCGCTGGTGAGGTCGTCCGGCTCGGCTGCCCCCCGGCTGCGCAGGTACGCGTGCACGCGGGGGGCGAGCTCCTCGTACACGGCGGTCAGCGCCCACGGGGCGCCCACCTGCGCGGCCGGCAGGACCTCCTCCAGCCGCTGACCTGTCACGCGACACCCTTCGCTCGACGGCATCGTGCACCGTCCGGACAGCACGGCAGGCGGACCGGGGGGGGTGGTCCGCCTGCCGTGAGCTCGTGCAGCTAGTCGTCGCTGGCGTCGGTCTCGTCGGCGTCCATGCTGTCGGGTGCGGTGTCGTCGGACTCGGTGTCGTCGGAGTCGACATCGCCAGAGTCGGTGTCGGTGTCGCCGGACTCGACGTCGTCGGAGTCGGTGTCGGTGTCGGTGTCGCCGGACTCGACGTCACCGGACTCGACGTCACCGGACTCGACATCGCCAGAGTCGACATCGCCGGACTCGACGTCGTCGGAGCCGGTATCGCCGGACTCGACGTCGTCGGACTCCGCCTCGGCCGGCTCCCCCGCGCCGGCCTGCGGGCCCTGGGGCACGACGGCGGTGGCGGGCGTCACTGCGGTGGCAGCCGGCGTGTTCGGCGCGGGCGCGACCACGGCGTCCTCGACCTCGGGCGCCTCAGCCGTGGCGGCGTCCGCCGCACCCTGCCCGTCGGAGGCACCCGCCGGCCGCTCGCTGGCCGAGGCCCCCATGAGGGGCAGTACGCCGGCGGCACCTGCGGCACCCAGGGTCGTGACCGAGACGGTGCCGATGATCAGCGAGGCGGCCGCAGCTCGTGACAGGCCGGTCTTGGCGAGGAGCAGGGGGAGCAGGGACATGGGAGGCCTTCCATCCGGTGCGGCGCCGCGGAGGCGGCATACGGATGCGTGATCGCTGCGGCGTCCTCCAGGGTTACGCGAGGTCACGGGCGAGCGGCCGCACGGCGCCCCTGGGGGCGGACCTGAGCGTGGTCGAGCCGTTCCGCGTGACCGGCCGTCGGAGCCGCTGGGCCCTTCGTCCGGCCCGTCGCGCCGCCCCGTGAGGTCTCGGCGTCGTCCGGCGTCGCGCGCTCCCGCGACCCGCCGGACCCGCTCTTGTGCTGCGGGTGTCCGGGCTCTGTCGCCGCAGGGTCCTGCCGGCCGGGTCCGGCCGCCGCCAGCGCGGTGCGCAGCCGGTCGACGCGGGTGCGCAGCGCCGGCACGTCGGACGCGGCGACGTCCGCGAGCCGCACCTCCGCCCGGTCGAGCCGCTCGGCGGCCTGCGCCGTCCGGCCCGCGTCGAGAGCGGCTTGCGCCTGGTCGAGCAGTCGGGTGACGGCGGCTGCGGCCTCGCCGCCTCGAGCCGCGTCCGCCACGGTGGACGGAGGACGGCGCCGCGTGAGCAGGTCGGACGAGACGCCCGTCGGCGCCGGCCTCGCGGCGCGGGTCGGCGTCCTGTGGGGCGCGGCCGCGGCCGGGGCCGCGGACGTGTCGACGTCCTGACCGGCAGCGCCGCGCAGCACTGACCCGAGCCCGTGCAGCGGGGCGCCGACAGGGGCGAGGGTGCTGGCAGCTGCGACGCCGCCGAGACCGAGCACCAGGCCCGCAGCGGCAGACGCGGCGGCGGACCTCCCGACCAGCCGTCGCGAGCGGGTGGCCGGCGCGAGACGCAGCGGCAGGGGCGCCGGAGCCGCCGAGGGCAAGTCCGCCGACACGTCGTCGAGCAGCGCCCGCAGCAGCACGAGCGCCCGGTCGTCCCCAGCCACGGGCAGCGGCAGCCGCAGCTGCTCCAGGGCTCGCTCGTCAGCCGCCACGGCGGACAGCTCGAGCACGTCGTCGTCGTCGTGGCTCATGCGCCGGCCTCCTGAGCGAGAACGCGCAGCCGCGCGAGCGCCCGGTGCTGGGCGACGCGCACGGCGCCGGCCGACATGGACAGCACGGCGCCGGTCTCCTCGGCGGACATGCCGGCCACGACGCGCAGCAGGAGCAGCTCGCGCTGCGTGGGCGGGAGGCGGTCGAGCAGGGCACGGGTGAGGCGGGAGGTGTCCGCCACGACGGCGGCCTCCTCGGGCCCGGCGGCCGGGTCGGCGACGTCGGGCAGCTGCTCCACCGGACGCGTGCGCTCGCGGTACGACGCCCGCTGGGCGTCGGCGACCTTGTGCGCGGCGACGCCGTAGGCCCACGCGGCGAACGGGCGCCCCGAGGGCGTCCAGCTCTCCAGTGACGTGAACACGGCCGTGCACACCTCCTGCGCCACGTCGTCAGCCGACCCGTACGAGCCGTCCGTACGACCGAGGCGGGCGCGGCAGTAGCGCACCAGCCCGGGTCGCAGGCGCACGAGCAGCTCCTCCGCGGCGTCCCCGTCGCCCGTGCGGGCGGCGAGGGCGTACGGCGTGAGCTCGTCCACCACTCGCGACGTCGTCCGCGGGCGGACGTCCGTTACAGCCACGCCGCCGGGCTAGCTGACCAGGCCGCGCCGGAAGCCGAGCGCGACCGCCTGAGCGCGGTCGTTGACGCCGAGCTTGCGGAACAGGCGGCGGGCGTGGGTCTTGATGGTGTCTTCCGACAGGTAGAGGTCGCGGCCGATCTGCCCGTTGCTCTTGCCCTGGCTCATGCCGGTCAGCACCTGCAGCTCGCGCTCGGTCAGGGCGCCGCCGGGCGGGGTGCCCCGGGAGCTCTCGCGACCGGCGAGGGCGCGGCGCAGGGAGGGCTCGACCAGGTCCGCGCCGTCGAGGGCGTGCGCCACGGCGGCGCACAGCTCCTCGTGGCTGACGTCCTTGAGCAGGTAGCCGCGTGCGCCGTGCGAGACGGCGGCGGCGACCTGGTCGCGGTCGTCGGCGGCGGTCAGCATGATGACCTTCGCGGCCGGATGCGCCGCCACGAGGCGGCGGGTGGCCTCGAGGCCGCCGAGGCCCGGCATGCGGACGTCCATGAGGACGAGATCCGGCTGCTCGTGCTCGTAGCGGGCCAGCACCTCCTCGCCGCTGGCCGCGGTGTCGACCTTGTCGACGCCGGGCACTCCCGCCACGAACTGGCGCAGCCCCTCGCGCACGATGCGGTGGTCGTCGCAGATCAGCACGGTCGTCATGAGGGGTCCTCGGTCAGCGGGTCGTGCACGGGCAGGGACAGGCGCGTGGCGCCGCGTTCGACGCAGAAGCGGGCACCGGCGGCGCGGGCCCGCAGGGCCTCCCCGGCAGGGTCGGCGACGGGTGCGTCCAGCTCGAGGGCGGCGCCGTCGGCCGTACGGCGGACCCGCACGTGCAGGGGCTGGTCGTCGCAGGCCCGCTGGACGAGCCGGTAGGCGACGGCCGCAGCGGCCGGCGCGACCTGCGCAGCCACGTCCTCGTCGAGGTCCAGGTGGAGGGAGGCGCAGCCGGCGGAGGCGCGTGATGCAGCGAGCTCGTGCAGGGCTGCGCCCAGCCCGCGGGCGGTGCGGGGGCGGAGCTGCCAGACCGCGCGCCGCAGGGCGACGAGCGCCTCCTGCACGGCGTCCCGGGCCAGGGCCGGGTCGGCGCCGCGGACGACGGCGTCGGTGGCGTACCGGGCGACGACCAGCGCCTGGAGGGCGCCGTCGTGCAGGCAGTCGGCGAGCGCGTCGGCGTCGGAGTCGGCGAGCGCGAGCAGGGCGGCGGGCAGGTCCCCGGCGGTCCGCGGGACGGGCGCGGCGCGCAGCAGCGTCGTCACCTCGCACCTCCTCGCAGCCGCCAGGAGCGCGCCGGTCGCGCTGCTGTCCCCCGCTGCATCGGCACCGGCGGTCGCGGACGTGAGGCTTGTGCGGGTCCGTTCTTGGCGCCCAGCCCTCGAACTCAGCCCTCGAGCAGCGCGGCCACGTCGGGTCGGGCCAGCCACTCCGCACGCACGCCGGGCGGGAGGTCCGCGGCCAGCGTCAGCACCGCCGAGCGGGCGGCGGCCAGGCTCCGCGCGCTCTCGACCGGGTCGTCCTCGGCGACCAGCGCGCCGAGCAGCGCACGGGACGGCCAGATCAGCGGGACGGTCCCCAGGGACTCCGCGAGCGTGGCGGCCCGCCGCAGCGCGCTGGCAGCGTCGACAGGAGCGTGCTCCCGCGTGCTCGTGCCGCCGGAGACCTGCGCGATGCCCAGGATGAGCAGCCCCTTGGCCACGTGGCGGGGAGCGCGGGCGGTCTCGGCGCGGTCGACGGCGTCGAGGGCGACCTCGACGGCCGCGTCGACCTCACCGTCGAGCAGCAGGACCTCGGCCTCGGCCCAGCCCAGCCGCACGCGCTGGCGCCACCACTCGTCCGAGCGCGGCGGGACCAGGGCGCGGGCCTGCGCGAGCCGCGCCGCGGCCTCCTCCGGCTCGTCGAGGCCCACCGCGTCGGAGGCCAGGCCGAGCTGGGCGTCGAAGGCCGCCTCGCCGGTCCCGTCGGTGAGCGCGAGAGCCTCCAGGTCGGAGGCGCGGGCAACGGCGTGACGACCGAGCTGGCGGTGGACGCTGGCGACGGTCGCGGCGGCGAGCGCCCCGAACAGCCGGTGCTCGGCCGCGGCGCCCGCCGTGCGGGCGGTCTCGATGAGCGGCGACAGGACCGTCAGCGCGCCGCCGTAGCGACCGCCCGCGCCGAGGGCGACGCCCAGCAGCCAGGCGGCGGCGGCGGTCTCGGCGGAACGGCCCTGCGACTGGGCCAGGACGACGGCCTGCTCCAGCGACCCGACCGCGGCGGCGGGCTTGCCGTGGAACGCGGCGTGCTCGCCGGTCGCGAGCAGGGTGGCCAGGTCGACGGGGGCGGTCACGCGCGCAGGCTAACGGTCGGGTGCTCGCGCGCTGTGCAGGCCGTCAGGCGCCCAGCTCATGCACCCAGCTCATGCACCCAGCTCATGCACCCAGGGCCCGGTCGACCAGTTCGAGGGCGTGCGGCAGGTCGGCCGCCATGGTCACCCGGCGCGGCAGGCGGTCGGCGACCCATCCCGGTCCGCCGACGACGACGGACGTCGGCGGCCGCGTGACGGGCAGGTCCTCGAGCACCGCGGCCTTGGCGGTGCCCGGGAGCTGCGACCAGACGAACAGGGCAGCGGGCCCCGTACGGCGCACCGCGGCCTGCAGGGCCTCGGCGGGCATCGCCGGCCCGAGCGTCCGCACGGCGATCCCCCGCTCGGCCAGTCCGGCGGCCAGGGCGTGCAGCGGCAGGGCGTGGTGCTCGTCCGGGGCGCAGGACAGCAGCACCGGCCGCCGGCCCGGCTCCTCCTCGGCCTCGGCCGCCCGCTCGCGCAGGACCGCCGCCGAGCAGTCGGACAGCAGGTGCTCGACCTCCACGCCCTCGCCGGTCGCGGCCCAGCGGGCACCGACCGCGACGAGCACCGGCCGCAGGACGTGGTCCCAGGTGTGCAGCACGCCGGAGCGCGTGACCTCCTCGCGGATGATCGCGGTGACGGCGTGCGCGTCGAGGGCCATCGCGGCCCGGCCCAGCCCCCGGGCGGCGGCGTCGGCCCCGGGCAGCGCCAGGACCCGGCCGCCCGGGCCGCCGCGGCGGCCGTCGAGCCGGCCCTCCCGATCGGGCAGCGGCGCGTCGTCGTGGGCGCCTGCCTCCCGCAGGGGCGCGGCGAGCGCTACCCGGGCGGCCTCAGCCGGCGGCACGCCGTCGAGGGTGAGCCGGCGCATGGTCTGCAGTCGGGCCACGTCGGCGGCCGTGTAGCGGCGGTGCGCGCCGGCCTGGTGCTCGCTCGGACCGAGGCCGTAGCGGCGGTCCCAGGTCCGCAGGGTCGCGGGGGCGACGCCCAGCCGGTGCGCGACGCCGGCGACGGTCAGGCGGGGACCCGGCAGGTCCTCGTCCAGGTCCATCCGCTGCGCGTCCACCGACGAAGGATGAAGGCGTGCGGGCCGCGCCGCCACTCGGACTCGCGGCACGCACGGCGCGATCCACGCGCAGAATCGAATCGCTTCAGGGGTTGAACAACTTGCGGCGCGGTTGTACGGTTCGTGACGAGGAGCCTTCCTGACCCGGCTCCCGCAGACGACAGGGGCACCTCATGACCGACATCTCCCGACTCCCCGGCCCGCAGTCCGACGTGTGGGAGTGGCAGCTGCACGGCGTCTGCCGCGGGAAGGACACCGAGCTGTTCTTCCACCCGGAGGGCGAGCGCGGCCCCCGGCGGTCCAACCGCGAGGCGGCCGCCAAGGCACTGTGCGCGGCGTGCCCCGTGATCGCGCAGTGCCGCGCCCACTCGCTGGCCGCGCGGGAGCCGTACGGCGTGTGGGGTGGGCTGTCCGAGCACGAGCGCGAGGCGATCCACGCGCGTACGGACTCGCTCGAGCGCCAGACCGCCGCCGCCTCCTAGAGGCGCCGCCGCGGCATCCGGACACCGGGGGACGCACCGGACACCCGTCACCGAGTGCGGTGCGTATCGTTGAGTCTCGCGAGGCGGTCTTCGGACCGCCTCGACCGGTACCCACCCCCAGCCTCCGGAGTGCTCCGCGTGTCCGCGCCCGCTCGGTCGTCCCGCTCCGCCCGCGCCGCCGCCTCGGCCGCCGCGGTCGCGGCCCTGCTCGCCGTGAGCGCCTGCTCCGGCAGCAACGCGCCGGAGCAGCCCGCCGCGGCCCTGCGCGCCTCCATCTCCCCTGAGACGCCCAGTCCCCCGGCCGCGACGACCGCGGGTGCGCCCGCCCGGGCACGGCCCCCCGTCGTCGTCCCGCTCAAGGCCCTCGGACAGCGGCTACGGCCCGACGTGGTCGTCGTCGGCAAGAAGACGTTCTCCCCCGGCGCCGTCAAGAAGCTGGCCGGCCTGTCGCCTGCCGGCGGCGCGGTGGCCTTCCGGGCCGGCGTCGTCACCGTCGGCGGCAAGCCGCTCTCGGCCGTCGGCATCGACCCCTCGACCTTCCGCGCCTTCGCCGCCCAGGGCACCGCCGAGGCCACCGCCGTCTGGCAGTCCGTCGCGCGCGGCGAGGCCGTCGTCGCGCACGACACGGCCAAGGCGCTGGCGCTCCAGCTCGGCAAGGACGTCGCGGTCACCTCGGCGAAGGGCGGCTCCGACGCGGCGCTGCGCCTGGGTGCGCTGGCCACCACAGGCATCCCCGGCACCGACCTCATCGTCGACGACGAGACCGGCCGCCGCCTGGGCCTGCCGACCACCACCGCGATGCTGCTGACCGCAGGCAAGGGCAGCGACCCCGTGGCGCTGGCGGGCGAGGTGCGCCGGCTCACGGGCAAGGGCGCCGAGGTCGACCTGCTGACGCCGCCCGCCGAGAACCCCGTCGCGTTCCTCACGGGCAGCCGCGCCGCCAAGGCGTTCGGGGCCTTCTCCTACCGCTACTTCCCGGACGGCACGATCCAGCCGGACGGGCGCTGGGTGCGCGAGAACATCCGCACCGAGGTGCTGCCGGTCATGGGCCGGGTCACCTGCCACCGGCTGATGCTGCCGCAGCTGCGAGGCGCCCTGCAGGACGTCATGGACGCAGGGCTGGCCGGTTCGCTCAAGACCTTCGACGGCTGCTACGTCCCGCGCTTCATCGAGCGCAACCCCGAGCGGTCGATCTCCCTCCACACGTGGGGCATCGCCATCGACATGGACGCCTCGACCAACTACCGCGGCATCACGGGGACGATGAACCCCGAGGTCGTGAAGATCTTCAAGCGCTGGGGCTTCCGCTGGGGCGGCGACTGGAAGTACACCGACCCGATGCACTTCGAGCTCGCCGCGCTGCTCACCTCGCCCAGGGGCTGAGCCGGCTCCGCCGCAGCAGCGCTCGCGCCGCGTTGCGGCCGCACTGCCCGTGCACGCCCCCTCCCGGGTGGGAGGCCGCGCCGCACATCCACAGCCCGTCGACCGGCAGGGCGTACGACGACCAGCCCGCCACCGGCCGGAACACCAGCAGCTGGTCGGGCGCCGCCGAGCCGCCCCCCACGTCGCCGCCGACGAGGTTCGGGTCCCGGTCCTGCAGGTCCATCGGGGTCAGCACCGTAGTGTCGACGACGGCGCTGCGCAGCCCGGGGGCGTGCGCCTCGAGCCGGTCGAGGATGCGGTCGGTGAAGCGGGGAGCCCAGTCGGCGGGCGCGTCCTTCGGCACGGCCGGGCAGTGGCACTCCACCCACAGGCTGCTGCCGCCGGCCGGGACGCGCGTGGGGTCGGCGCGGTCCTGCTGGCCGAGGATCAGCTGCGGGTTGGTCGGCAGCAGGCCCCGGCGGACCTCCGCCTGGCTCAGCGCCAGCTCGTCGAGGTCGCCGGTGACGTGCACGACGACGCTGTCGGCCAGCCGCTCGTCGGCCCAAGGGGCGGGCCGGTCGAGGTCGACGTCGACCCGGAAGTAGCCAGAGGTGTAGCGGTGCCGGCGCAGCGACGCCAGCCACTCGCCGGGAAGGTGCTCCTCCCCCACGAGGTCGCGGGCGAGGACCTCCGGCGCGACGTCGGCCATGACGGCACGGCGGGCTCCGATGCCGGAGCCGTCGGCGGTGACGACCCCGACCGCGCGGCCCCCGCGCACCACGACCTTCGTGACGTCGACGCCCGTACGGACGACCGCGCCCGCCTCCTCGGCCGCCTCGACCAACGCCTGCGCGAGGCGCGAGGCGCCGCCGACCGGGACCGGCATGCCGTGCACCTGTGCGGCCATCGCCAGCAGCATCGCCGGCGGCGTGGACCCGGCGGCGTCGATGCCGACGTCGGCATGGGTGGCGTTCGCCGCGAACAGCATCCGGCCGGCGTCGGTCGCGAAGCTCTGCTGCACCCACGCCTCGACCGGCTCGAGCAGCATCCGCGCGGTCTGCACCGCCTCGCGCGGGCCGTGCAGCCGGGCCGCCGTCCGCAGCAGCGGCAGTGGAGCGGCGACCGGTCCGAGCATCGCCCCGAACAGCGGCACCCCGAGGCGGTGCCACCAGTCGACGACGTCGCGCCAGGCCTGGCCGTCAGCACCGAGACCGGCCGCCGTGTCCTCGACGGTCCGCCGCAGCACCGCCGCAGGCGTCCCCGGGTCCCAGGTCGCCGACACCACCGTGCCCGTCCGCGCCCAGGCGACGCGTCGGTCCAGCCCGAGCTCGCGCAGCACCGGGCTCGCGTGCAGCACTCCGTAGAAGGCCGACCCCCAGTCGTGCACGTAGCCGCGGTCGGTGGTGTCGCTGCCGACGGCGCCCCCGGCGACGGTCCGGCGCTCGAGCACCTCCACGCTCCAGCCGGCCCGCGCGAGCAGCGTCGCCGCGACCAGGCCGTTGTGCCCAGCACCGATCACCACGACGTCGACGCTCACGCCCGCAGGCTAGGGGAACGCCTCCGCCCATTCCCGCTGATCATGCAGTTGTTGCCGCCTCGCACGCTCGGCGATCCGGCTGCAACTGCATGATCGGCGGAGGAGGCGGGGCGGAAGCCGGACGGCCCGGCCCCCAGGTGCGGGAGCCGGGCCGTCGGGGCGTACGGGGTGCGACTAGTGCGCGTGGCCGTGGCCGCCGTGACCGGCGTCCGCGGACTCCTCCTCGCGCTTGTCCGCGACGAGCGTCTCGGTCGTCAGCAGCATGCTGGCGATCGAGGCGGCGTTGCGGACGGCGCTGCGGGAGACCTTGACCGGGCCCACGATGCCCTGCTTGACCAGGTCGCCGTACTCGCCGGTCGCGGCGTTGAGGCCCTGGCCCGCACCCAGCTCGCGGGCGCGGTTCACGGCGACGCGGCCCTCGAGGCCGGCGTTCTTGGCGATCCAGTAGGCCGGCTCGTCGAGCGCCTTGCGCACGATGCGAACACCGGTGCGCTCGTCGCCCTCGAAGCCGAGGTCGCCCTCGAGCACCGAAGCGGCGTGGACCAGAGCGGCGCCACCACCGGGGACGATGCCCTCCTCCACCGCGGCCTTGGTCGCCGAGATGGCGTCCTCGAGGCGGTGCTTGCGCTCCTTGAGCTCGGTCTCGGTGTGGGCGCCGACCTTGATGACGCCGATGCCACCGGAGAGCTTCGCGAGGCGCTCCTGCAGCTTCTCCTTGTCCCAGTCGGAGTCGCTGTTCTCGATCTCCTGCTTGATCTGGGCGACGCGACCGGCGACCTCCTCGGTCGACCCGGCGCCGTCGACGATCGTCGTCAGCTCCTTGGTCACCGTGATGGTGCGGGCCTTGCCGAGGACCTCGAGGCCGACCTGGTCGAGCTTGAGGCCGACCTCGGCCGAGACGACCTGGCCGCCGGTGAGGACGGCGATGTCCTGGAGCATCGCCTTGCGGCGGTCGCCGAAGCCGGGGGCCTTGACGGCCGCGACCTTGATCGTCTTGCGGATCGCGTTGACGACCAGGGTCGACAGCGCCTCCCCGTCGACGTCCTCGGCCACGATGAGAAGCGGCTTCTGCGAGGCGACGACCTTCTCGAGCAGCGGCAGCAGCTCGGCCAGCGCCGACACCTTGCCGTTGACGATGAGGACGTACGGCTCCTCGAGCACGGTCTCCATGCGCTCGGGGTCCGTGACGAAGTACGGGCTGATGTAGCCCTTGTCGAACTGCATGCCCTCGGTCAGCTCGAGCTCCAGACCGGTGGTCTGGCTCTCCTCGACCGTGATGACGCCGTCCTTGCCGACCTTGTCGATCGCGTCGGCGACGAGCTGGCCGACCAGGGCGTCCTGCGCCGAGATCGAGGCGACGGCCGCGACCTCCTCGTGGGTCTGCACCTCGGTGGCGGCGGCGATGAGCGCGTCGTTCACGGCCTCGACGGCGGCGTCGATGCCGACCTTGAGGCTCATCGGGTTGGCGCCGGCGGCGACGGCCTTGAGGCCCGCGCGGACCATGGCCTGACCGAGCACGGTGGCGGTGGTGGTGCCGTCACCCGCGATGTCGTTGGTCTTGGTGGCCACCTCCTTGGCGAGCTGGGCACCCATGTTCTCGTTGGGGTCCTCGAGCTCGATCTCCCGGGCGATGGTCACGCCGTCGTTGGTGATCGTGGGGCCGCCGTACTTCTTGCCGATGACGACGTTGCGGCCCTTGGGGCCAAGCGTCACCTTCACGGCGTTGGCCAGGGTGTCGACGCCGCGCTCGAGTGAGCGGCGGGCCTCTTCGGAGAAGATCAGGGTCTTGCTCAAGGGTGGTCCTTCCAGGGGTTGTCAGAAAAGAAGCGACGCCCCGCCCCTGTCGGAGCTGGGGCGTCGCCTTTGTGTCAGTGGCTGTGCAGGTAGTGCCTAGTTCTCG
>JBKJQM010000207.1:0-2779 GCA_046594005.1 Mycobacteriales bacterium | reverse complement strand
GCGGGTTGATCGGCAGGCCGTAGTCGGCTGCGATGGACGCGCGGGTGACGCGCGGGCGCTTCGGGTCGGTGGCGTCCATCTCGACGAGGCAGGCCGTCACGGACTTGTACTCAGAGTGGAAGCCCAGGCCCTGTGCGTGGCCCTTCGGCATCTTCTTGCCCCAGGCGCCCATGTCCAGGACCTTCTGCAGGACGGCCTTGAAGCGCGGGTCGTCAAGGTGCTCGAGGCGGAAGGCCGCCGGGTCCTTCCCGATGGCCGCCGCGAGCTCGTCCACCATGATCTCCTCGGCGCCGCGGGCCGCGGCGGAGTAGACCGAGCGCCAGCTCGCGGTGTTGAACGGCAGCGCGAGCTCGTTGAGCTTCTGGTCGTTGTAGCCGAAGGCGTACGGGGACTTCACGGTGGTGAGGAACACGGTCTGGGCGAAGCTGGCGTTGCCGCCGAGCGACACCGGCACGGCGTCCTTGGGGATGTTGAGCTGCGCACCGCCCGCGGCGGTGATGATCTCGCCGAGGCCGTGCCGGAAGTCGGTCTCGACGCTGGCCACCCGCTGCTCCATGGCGACGACCTCGCCACCGGCGTAGGACAGGCGTACGTGGTTGACGCTGGCTGCGCGGGCGCGGCCGTGCCGCATGTCGTCGATGCGGGTCATCATGACCTTGACCGGGCGGCCGACGGCCTTGGAGATGCGGGCGGCCTCGAGCGCGCCGTCGAAGAACAGCCGGCGGCCGAACGAGCCACCGCCCTGGACGACGTGCAGCTTCGTGGGGACCCCGAGCTCGTCCTCGATGGTCTGCTGAGCGACGACAGGCACCTTGGTGCCTGCCCACACCGTCGCGCCGTCGGGGCGGACGTCGGCGATGGCCGTGTTGGTCTCGAGCGGAGCGTGGCTCGCGAAGTGCCAGTAGAACTCGCCCTCGACGAACTCCGTCAGACCAGGGACCTGCGGCGCGGCGAACGGCAGCTGGATCGCCTGCAGCTTCTCCTTGAGCGAGGCGTCGTTCTCGTCAGGGTCGACCGGTCCGGCCAGCCAGGTGACCTCGAGGGCCTCCTTGCCGTCCAGCGCCTGGCCGAAGGTCTTGGCGACGACGGCCACCCCTGTCGAGCGGGGGCCCTCGGCGTTGTCGTCGCCCAAGCCGCCGACGGACAGGTCGACGATGGCGATGTCCACGATGCCGGGCAGCTTCCGGATCGCTGCCTCGTTGAGGATCTTGTCGACGCGGCCGCGGATCGTCGGCGGACGCCGCACCATCGCGCGCAGCAGGCCGGGGACCGGCTCCAGGTCGTTGGTGTACTTCATCTTCCCGGTCACCATGGCCAGGGCGTCGACACGGTTCTGCGGGGTGCCGACCAGGTTGCGGGCGCTGGCAGCCTTGGGCGCCGCGCCGGCGGCGAACAGCCGGGGGTCCGCGGCGAGCGCCGCCAGCGAGCCGTAGGTCGCGGTGTCGCCGTCCGGCGAGACCACCGACCCGTCGCGGGTGACCAGCCCGCGCCTGGGCGAGCCGAAGCTCTGGGCAGCGGCTGCGACCAGGGTGCCGCGCATGGAGGCGGCGGCCTGCCGGACCGGCTCGTAGACCGAGCGGATCGTGTTCGAGCCACCGGTCAGCTGGCCGGCGCGCAGCTCCGGCCGTGCGTCCGCGATGGTGACCCGGACCCTGTTCATCGGCAGGTCGAGCTCATCGGCGATGAGCATCGTGACCGCCGTGGTGATGCCCTGGCCGGCCTCCTCGCGGGGGAGGGCGCAGCGGACGATGCCGTCGGCGCCGAGCTCGAGCTTGATGAGCTGGCCCTCGGTGTCCTTGGCGCCCAGGATGAGGATGTCGCCGAGGTCCATGAAGTCGGCGGGCTCCGGGGTGCCGGGGATGGCGGCGAGCGCCAGCTCGGACCCGAGCCCGTAGCGCACGGCGACAGCCAGCGTCGGTGCGGCGACCAGAAAGGTCAGGAAGCGGCGGCGGTCGAGACCAGTGGTCTCGTCAGGCACGGGCGGCGGGGCGGCGCTGCTCACGGCTCTCCTCAGGCGACGCCCGCCCGCCGGACCTCAGAGGTGGCCGGCACGAAGAGCGGTGTCATGGGTCACAACGAAAGTACGCAGTGATCGTGTCGGGTGATAGCCCCCTGAAACGCGCATCCCCGACATCGCGCTGTGCTGCTGCACAGCCGTTGCGCGCGCCGGTCAGGCTCTTGATCGCAACGGCCAGCGCCGGTCCTGCCCCGGGCGAGCTGGCTGCGCGGCCGGCAGCGCACCGCCGGCGGGACTCCCGCGCGCCGGTGGGCAGACTGCGCGCATGACCGTGCCCCACGACCACCGCGTAGAGAGCAGCGAGCGCGTCTTCGAGGGGCGGGTGATCTCGGTCCGCAAGGACGTCGTCACCATGCCCGGCGACACGACCTCGCAGCGCGACGTGGTGGAGCACCCTGGCGCCGTCGGCATCGTGGCTCTGGACGAGCAGGACCGGGTGCTCATGGTGAACCAGTACCGCCATCCCGTGCGCCGCCGGCTGGACGAGCTGCCCGCCGGCCTGCTGGACAAGCCGGGGGAGCCGGCCCTCGAGGCGGCCCAGCGGGAGCTCGGAGAAGAGGCGGGTCTGGCCGCCGGCTCCTGGCACGTGCTGCTCGACGCGCTGACGAGCCCCGGCATGACCGACGAGGCCATCCGCATCTTCCTCGCCCGCGACGTGCGTGAGGTCGAGCGCGACGTGCAGGAGCACGAGGAGCTGGAGATGACCAGCCGGTGGGTCCCGCTCGACGACGCCGTGCGCGCGGCGCTGGCCGGCGAGCTGGA
>JBKJQM010000173.1:0-2637 GCA_046594005.1 Mycobacteriales bacterium | reverse complement strand
CTGTCACGGCGGAGGTCGCGGGTTCGAGTCCCGTCGGGGTCGCAGCACCACTTTGGTCAGGTAGCTCAGCTGGTAGAGCACACGCCTGAAAAGCGTGGGGTCGGCGGTTCGATCCCGCCCCTGACCACTTCCCCGCCCGGCCGCTGAGCCGCGCGGTGCGGACTCGCAGGTCCTGCGCTCCGACCCGGATCCCTGCTCCGGCCACACCGGTCAGACCGCGGTGAGTCGCACCCCCGCGTACGCGACGGTCGCGACGAGGAGCCAGGACAGCAGCCCGAGCGCCAGCGCACGACCACCGGTACGGCGGAGCGTCGGCAGGTGGATGCCGGTGCCCAGGCCGACGAGGGCGGCGGCGAGCAGCACCTCCTGGACGGTCTTCGCGCCGAGCAGCACAGGGTCGGGCAGCAGCCCGCTGCTGGCGACGGCGATAGCGCCCAGGAAGCCGGCGACGAACAGCGGTACCAGCGGTGGGCGGGGTCCCGCCGACCCGGACGGGCTGCGCCGGCGGCGGGCGAGGGACATCCCGGCGACGAGCGGAGCCAGCAGCGCGACGCGGCTGAGCTTCACGACGACGGCGGTCGTCAGGGCGCCCGGGACGCGGTCGGCCGTCGCGACCGTCTGGCCGACGTCGTGCACGCTCGCGCCGACCCAGCTGCCGAACGCGGCCGGGTCGAGGGCCAGCGGCTGGCGCAGCAGCGGCAGCAGCAGGATCGCCAGGCTGCCGCACAGCGTCACCAGGGCGACCGCCACGGCCGTGTCGTCCTCGTCGCCCCCGGCAACCTCCTCCATGGCGGCGACGGCGGAGGCCCCGCAGATGCTGAATCCGGTGGCGATGAGCAGCGCGCGGGCCGGCGGAACGCCCAGCAGCCGGCCGAGCAGCCGGGTGCCGGTGAACGTGACGGCCACCGTGCTGACCACGACCAGGGCGCCGCGCAGGCCGAGGTCGAGCAGCTGGGACAGGCCGAGCTGCAGCCCGAGCAGCACGACCGCCAGCCGCAGGAACCGGTGCGACGCGACGTGGGTGCCGACGTGCAGCGCGGGGCGATGCAACCCGGTGTTGACCGCGAGCGCGCCGAGGACGACCGCCACCGTGGACGGGTTGACCGCCGGGACGAGAGCGTGCACGCCGAACGCCACCGCGGTAGCCGCGGCGACGCCGAGCAGACCCGGCACCGGGCTGCTGTGGCCGGGCGACGGGACGGGCGGGCAGGACGGGCGGCAGCGGCTGCCGGTGCGGTGCGGGTGGACGGTGGTGGCGCTGGCCGAGGTCATGGGCCCTCCTGGGTCGGTGCGTCCAACCTGCCCCCTGCGACCGCTCCCCGGTAGACGGACCAGGCGAATGCAGCCATCCATAGGGATGATGGCCAGAGCTAAGGTGCATGGATGGCTCTGCATCGCGTTCCCGACCTGGACACCCTCGGGCTGCTCCTGGAGGTCGCCGCGAAGGGCAGCCTCAGCCGGGCCGGGCTGGACCGCGGCATGAGCCAGCCGGCGGTCAGCGCACGGGTGAAGGGACTCGAGCGCTTGGTCGGCTTCCCGGTCGTCACGCGGTCGGCGCGCGGCTCGCAGCTCACCCCTGAGGGCGCGCTGCTCGCGGAGTGGGGACGGGTGGTCCTCGACGCCGCAGGAGTCCTCGGCGCCGGCATCGCGTCCTTACGGGGCGACCGCGCCGCCCGGCTGCGCGTCGCGGCGAGCCTGACGATCGCCGAGCACCTGCTGCCGAGCTGGCTGGTCGTCCTCGCCACCACCCACCCGGACACGGCCGTGAGCCTCACCGCCGGCAACAGCGACGCCGCCGCCTCCGCGGTCCTGGCGGGAGAGGCGGACCTGGGCTTCATCGAGGGCCCTGACCTGCCGACCGGCCTGTCCGCCCAGGCGGTGGGGTCGGACCGACTCGTCGCCGTCGTCGCCCCGGGTCACCCGTGGGCGCGTCGCAGGAGCCCGGTGCAGGCCGAGGAGCTGGCCGGCACCCGACTGGTGCAGCGCGAGCCCGGATCCGGGACGCGCACCGCGCTGCAACGGGCCCTTGCGTCCTTCGGTGACCTGGCGCAGCCGATCCTGCAGCTGTCGACGAGCAGTGCCGTCCGCTCCGCGGTGATGGCCGGCGCCGGACCGGCCGTCCTGTCGGACCTCGCGGTCCGCGACGACGTCGAGGCCGGCCGCCTGGTGCGGGTGCCCGTGCAGGGCGCGCAGCTCGACCGGGTGCTGCGCGCCATCTGGCTCACGGCGCAGCGCCCCACGGACGCGGCGGCGGACCTGCTGCGCCTCACGGTCCCGCACGTCCGCCGCACCCGGTCTTCAGGAGGGGCCTGAGCCGCGCCCGCACGACCCCCGGGAAGGCAGAACAGCACCGCACCCGGTCGTCAGGGTGCGGTGCTGTCCGCGTGGAGGGGTCCGGGGTGCCGGCGGGTCGCCGGCACGGCCTAGGGCTGCTGGGGGCGGGGGGCGGGGATCCCGGCGAGCAGCGAGCGCACCTCGGCCTCGCGGTAGCGCCGGTGACCGCCGAGCGTGCGGATCGACGTCAGCTTGCCGGACTTGGCCCAGCGGGTGACGGTCTTGGGGTCGACGCGGAACATCGTCGCGACCTCGGCCGGGGTGAGAAGGGCCTCAGCGTCTGGGGTGCGGGTGCTCATGGGG
>JBKJQM010000143.1:0-9137 GCA_046594005.1 Mycobacteriales bacterium | reverse complement strand
GCGCACCCTCGGCGATGAGCGCGAGCTGCAGGAGGAGCGGCGGCTGGCCTACGTCGGCATCACCCGTGCACGCGAGCGCTTGTACGTGTCCCGGGCCCACCTGCGCAGCGCCTGGGGGCAGACGTCCTACAACCCGCCGTCCCGGTTCCTCGACGAGGTGCCCGAGGGGCTCGTGGCCTGGCAGCGGTCGGAGTCGTCGATGGCAGCGCCGGCGCCGGCGCTGACCCGCACGGCGAACCGGCTCGTCGGCACGGTCATCGGCCGCAGCGCCGGCCCCGGACTCCGGCCCATCCCGAACCTCGAGGTCGGCGACCGGGTCACCCACGACGCCTTCGGTCTCGGCACGGTCACCGCGACCCGGGGGGCCGGGGACAGCACCCAGGCGGAGGTCGACTTCGGCGGCGGCACCGGCACGAAGTGGCTGCTCCTGCGCTACGCCCCGCTCGAGAAGCTCTAGCCGGCAGCCCTCTTCAGCACCAGGTGGACCGCTCCACCGGGGAACGCCTGGGCCAGCGGCGTCCACTGGGGCAGGCGGAGCACCCGCCAGGCTCCCCGTCGCCGTCGCACGCCGCGCAGGATGCCGGACCGTCGAGCTAGACGACGACCCCGCGGGCGCGCAGCCAGGGGACGGGGTTGATCGGCACGTCGTTGATGCGGATCTCGAAGTGCAGGTGCGGGCCGGTCGAGTGGCCGGTGTTGCCCTCGCGGGCGATCAGCTCGCCGGCGGAGACGCGGTCGCCGGCCGAGACGAGGAAGGCCGACAGGTGGCCGTAGAGGGAGACGGTGCCGTCGGCGTGCTGGAGGCGTACGCAGCGGCCGTAGCCGCCCTCGGTCTGCGCCGACAGGACCGTCGCGTTCGTGACCGCGCGCACCGGGGAGCCGATGCCGGAGGCCAGGTCGACGCCGGCGTGCAGGCGACCCCAACGACGGCCGAACCCGGACGTGCGACGGCCGATGCCCGGGCGCACGAAGGTGGCGCCGGTGACGCCCTCGGTGCGGGCAGTGGCGGGGCTGCGGTCGCGGGAGGCGCGTGCGGGGGTGCGTGCGGGCGCCTTGACGGCGGGCGCCTTGGGCTTGTTGGCGACCGCGAGACCCTTGGTCAGCGTGGTCATGAGTGCGGCGTTGGCGTCCGCCGGGGCAGCCAGCTCCACCGGGGCCAGGGCGGTCGCCGCGCTGACGCGGGGGGCGACCGAGGCCGCGGCCGGGACGACGGCCATGCCGCCGAAGGCGGCCCCGGCGGCCACGAGCAGGACGCTGGGCAGCACGACGGTGCGTCGGCGGGCGGGGTCGCGCGGGACGGCATGGCGGCCGGGCTGGGGCACGAATCAGGCTCCGTCGTCGGGGTCAGGGCAGGCGGAGAACGACCCCTTCTGAGGCCTTCGTCCGGCTGACCGGGTCCTCGAGGCAGGGCCTCGGGACGCAGGTCGTTACCTCGACGTTATCGGCTCAGCACGGCGGGCGTCAAAGTGCCCCAGTCGCCCTGTGTGCGGCTGAAGAGGCCATTCGGGTGAACCTCAGGCTGTGGTCGAGGTGCTGCGGCGTCCGCTGCGCGGGGCTGCGACGGGGCTCAGGGCCGGTCCGTCGGCCTCGATGGAGGTGACACCTGCGGTGACCGTCGAGCCGTCCTCGTCGAGGTGTGCGAGCAGCGTGGCGATGGAGTGGACGACCCGGCCGTCGATGGGCAGCGACATGTGGCCGATGCCCCTGAGAAGGACGTTGCGGGCGGCCAGATCCGGGTGGTCGATGCGGGCCGACTGCTTGGGCACGATCAGCTGGTCGAGGTCGCTCCAGAAGGCCACGAACCTGGTGCGGCACCCGATCGCGGGCGCGGCCAGCTCCTGCATCAGCTCCGAGCCCGGTCGCAGCTGCTTGGCCAGGCGCGAGGGCATGAGGTGTGCGGCCACCGTGCCGCTGTGCGGGCTGCCGAGGGTGGCCAGGGTGTGCACCCGGGCATCGCCCCCCATGCGCTGCACGTAGTAGCGCGCGACGACGCCGCCGAGCGAGTGCCCGACGACGTGCACGCGCTCGTAACCCGTTTCGTCGCAGGTCTTCTCGACCAGGGCGGCCAGTCGCTCGGCGGCCGAGCGGACGTCCTGCGTGAAGGGGCTGTAGTTCAGGGTGAGCACCTGCCCGAAGCCCCGGCGGCGCAGCGCGCGACGCAGCAGCGTGAAGACCGAGCGGTTGTCGACGAGGCCGTGCACGAGCAGGATCGGCGTGCCCGCGGCGACCACGTCGCCGAGCAGCAGACCGCGCTGGACGGGCGGCAGGTCGCCCAGGGTGAAGCGCTCGGCCTGCTCGCGCCCTGTCGCCCGGCCGTGCTCGCCGAGTACGCCGAGCGGGTAGAGGACCAGGTGCGCGGCGGACCAGACGGCCTCGGTCCCGGCGCCGCGCAGGCCCGCCGGAGTGCAGACGGTGCGGACGCCGCGCGTCGTCGTGAAGGCCGCCCGGCGCAGGGCCGGTCGGGGGTCCCGGACCGACAGCCGCGGAGCGGAGAGGCGGGGGGTGCGCACGCGAAGCCTCTCCGTGGACGGGGTCGGGGTCCTGCTCCGCTGACGGTAGTCGTCACCTCGGCCGGGCGTGATGAGGCTCACACACAGTCGGGTAACGATCGCGTGTGCAGCCGGGGGGCTCAGCCGAGCGGGCGCAGCCGCCCCGGCAGCGGCTCCGACCAGCGGCGCCGCCGGGCAGCCCGTCGCTG
Source organism: Mycobacteriales bacterium (assembly GCA_046594005.1). Lineage (GTDB taxonomy): Bacteria > Actinomycetota > Actinomycetes > Mycobacteriales > SCTD01 > SCTD01. Next base: position 6,439 of record JBKJQM010000143.1, on the reverse strand, counting down.
CTCGGCGTCCGTCCCGACCAGCTCGGCCAGGTGGCCCGCCGCGTCGGCAGGCGAGTCCAGCACGGCGTCGGCCGCGCCGAGCTCCAGCAGGTCGGCGGGCGTGATGCGCATCAGGTCGGCGCACTCGTCCGCCGGCCGGCGCAGCGCGGCGCTGGCACCCTCCGGGCCGATGGCCGCGAAGTACGCGTCCTGGGTGACCAGCACCCGGTCGGCGGCGGCGGCCGCGAGCGCCCCGCCGGAGCCGCCCTCGCCGTGCACCAGGGCGAGCGTCGGCGACGGGCAGGTGAGCAGGGCGTCCAGCGCCTCGCCCATGGCGGGGGCGACGCCGCCGTCCTCCGAGGCCGTCCCCGGCTCTGCGCCCGGGGTGTCGACCAGCGACAGGACCGGCAGGCTCAGGCGTCCGGCGAGCCGGTAGGCGCGGGTCGCCAGCCGGTAGCCGTCCGGCGTCGGGCGACCGCCCACCTCGGCGGCCAGCGCGACGCCCACCACGGGCCGGCCGCCGAGCCGGCCGAGGGAGGCGGCCACAGTGGTGTCGCCGGACGGCGCCCGCAGGGGGACCGCGCCCTCGAGCAGGTCCGCGAGCAGCCGCCGCCCGCCGACGGTGCGGGCGCGGGCGCGGCGGACCTGCTCGCTGCCCGGGGTCGCCTCGGGGATCGCGGACGAGGGTGCCCGCAGGTCCTCGGGGGACGGCGTCAGCGCGGACAGGACGCCCTCCAGCCAGGCGACGACCGCGCCGCCGGGCAGCACGGCGTCGACGAGCCCCGCGTCGTACGCCGACCTCGCGGTGTGGCTGCCTTCGGCCGGCGGCACGCCGGTGACCGCCTGGACGACCCGCGGCCCGGCGAAGCCGACCGTCGCGCCCTGGACCGCCACCCGCAGGTCGGCGGCGGAGGCCACCGAGATCCAGACGCCACCGGTGGTCGGGGCGTCCGCGACCGACAGGTGCGGGAGCCCGGCGGCAGCGAGGTCCAGCAGGGCGAGTCGGGCGCGCGGGATGCCCACGAGCGCGGCCATGCCCTCCTGCAGCCGGGTCCCGCCGGAGCGGACGAGGGTCACCAGCGGGACGCCCAGCTCGACCGCGGTGCGGGCGGCGGCGACCAGCGCCGTCGCGTCGTCCTCGCCGAAGCTGCCGCCGAACACCGTGAAGTCCCACGCAGCGGCCACCGGGCCCTGGGCCAGGCGCCACGCGGTGACGGCCTGCCGCGGCTCGTAGCCGGGCCACGCGGCCGGGTCGCGGCGGGCGGCGGGGACGTCCAGCCGCGTCGCGGCGGCCAGCAGGGGAGTACGCCAGTCAGAGGGGTCGCTCACGGGCGCGTACTCTCCCACCGACCTGTCCTGAGCCTGATGGAGGCACCGTGACCGCCCCCGGCCGCATCCGCGTCGTCGTCGCCAAGCCGGGCCTGGACGGCCACGACCGCGGCGCCAAGGTCGTCGCGCGGGCCCTGCGCGACGCCGGCATGGAGGTCATCTACACCGGCCTGCACCAGACGCCCGAGCAGATCGTGGAGACGACCGTCCAGGAGGACGCCGACTGCGTCGGCCTGTCCGTGCTCTCCGGCGCGCACATGACGCTGTTCAAGCGCGTGATGGAGCTGCTGAGGGAGCGCGGCGCCGAGGACGTGGTCGTCTTCGGCGGCGGGATCATCCCCGAGGACGACATCCCCCTGCTGACCGAGATGGGCGTCGCCAAGGTCTTCACCCCCGGCGCGACGACGTACGCGATCGTCGAGTGGGTCCAGTCGAACGTCGGGTCCCCGGCCAGCGCCTGACGTCTAGGTCGTACGCCGCCGCCGGACGACCGCACCGGCGGCCAGCAGCGCCGTCGCGAGCAGGGGCAGCACCGCGGGCAGTCCGGTGGCGGGCAGGCCCGAGCCGGCTGTGGTCGGCGGGGCAGCGGTCGTCGGCGCAGCGGGTGCCGCGGGCCGGGTGACCGGCCGGGTCGGCGCAGCGGCCGCCAGCACCGGCAGCTCGAGCACGCCGGGCGCGGCCGAGCTGGTCGTCACCGTGACGTCGCCCGGCAGGACGTTGCCCCGGTAGCCGGCGTCGCTCGCGGCCAGCACGACGGCCAGGCGGTGGCCCTTCGGGAAGCGCTGGACGACACCCGGCAGCTCGATGCGCACGGGGGCGTCGAGCGACGTGATGCGGGCAGCGGACACGAGCTTGTGCTGGAGCTTCACGGTGCCGTCGGGTGCGATGTCGTAGAGCTTGGCGAACAGCACCAGGTCGCCCGCACTGTCGGGCAAGGGCACCGCGGGCAGGGTCCGGGAGATCTTCACCGTCAGCGCGGGGACGCCGGCCAGGTCGAGGTCGGCGGGTAGCGGCGCGGTCGTCCACTGCGCGAAGGTGCCGGGCGCGTCCGTCGGCTCCCCGTCCTGGGCCACGACGGGGTACTCGCTGTAGCTCGACGGCAGGCCGGCAGGGACTACGGCCGCGAACTGCGCGGCGCCGTCCAGGACCGCTCCGGGAGTGCTGACCAGTGCGTCGGCGCCGGACAGCAGCAGCCGGGATGTCGGGGCGACCGGGTAGCCGGGGGCGCTGCCGTACGCCCTGGCGACCGCGGCCTTGGTGTCCCCGGTGTAGGCCCAGTCGCGGAAGTACTGCGTGTCCAGCGACGGGGCCGGGCCCTTGCCGAGCAGGTAGTGGTCGAACCAGGCGGCGTAGATCTCGCCGAGGAAGCTCTCGGAGGCGGCCTTGCGCTGGTCGAGCTCACCGGGCACCGGGGTGGCGGTGCTGTGTCCCCAGCTCTGCCACACCATCTTGACCGGGACGTCGCGGGCCTTCAGGGCGCTCCAGGTCGCGATCGCCTCCTGCAGGTTGAACAGCGTGTCGGCCTGGCCCTGGCTCAGCAGGACCGGGATGTCGATCTGATCGAGGTAGCTGGCCACCGAGGCGCTGCGCGCGAAGTCGATCGTGGCCTGCGACGGAGCGCCGTCGCTCGCGAGGTCGAGGATGGCCGTGCAGGCGCGGGCGTCGAAGTTCGGGCAGGTGTTGGCGGTCTCGAGCTGGGTCAGCAGGTCCTGCGGCCGGCTGTTCGACACGTCCTGCGACAGGCCCAGCGCGAAGAACAGCGAGGTCCAGCCGATCTTGGAGACGCCGGTCGGGGCGCTGACCGACCGCGGACTGGTGGCAGTCCGCTGCTGCGCCGTGTTGCTCGGCGCGAGCGAGTAGCTCAGGTCGTTCCACGTGATCTGCGGGACGATCGTGTCGACCCGGCCGAACGACGCGGTGGAGAACTGCACCTCACCGCCGTACGAGACGCCGATCATGCCGACCACCGGGTCGAACGGCAGCCCGCCGGTCTCGGTGCGGACGATCCCGCCGATGTCGTACGCCGCCCCGTCCTTCGTGGCCAGGCCCTTGCGGCCGCCGAGGAACTGCGCGAGGGCGTCGCCGACGACGCCGTCCCACACCGGCTGGTCGAGCGTGATCTCGCAGCCGCTGCCGCCGAAGCCGAGCCCGGAGTATGACAGCCCGACGTAGCCGCGCTTCGCGTAGTGCTGCGCGACGGTGGCGTTGCCGCGCTCGCCGCCGTCGTCCTTGCTGCCGCCGAAGCCGTTGGTGGCCAGGATCGCCGCCGCCGGTCGCGCGGCCGTGGCGGTGCTCGGGACGTACAGGTCGCCCAGCACGGTGCACGGCGTCCTGTCCGGACCCGCGGGGACGGTGAACACGAGGTTCTCGACCGTGACGGTGGGCGCGGCCTGCGCGGCGGCGGGCGCGGCGGACGCGACGGCGCCGGCGACGAGAGCCGCGGCGAGGGTGAGGGCAGCGGACGGGGCGAGAGCGCGAGCGCGCACGGGGGGTCTCCTGGGGCAAGAGGACGTGTCACGGGTGCAACGCCGCTGCGACCTCGGACGGTGTGACGCGTCCCCAGTGTGCTGCGTCACAGCCGGCGGGGTGGCGTGTCAGCCGTGTTCCGGCGATGGCTACCCTCGGCGACAGCTTCCGAGAACTTCCCTCGACGAGAAGGACCCCCTGTGGACCTCATGGAGTACCAGGCGAAGGAGCTCTTCGCCAAGCACGGCGTGCCGGTGTTCGCCGGCGAGACCGTGGACAACGCCGCGGACGCCCGGGCCGCCGCGGAGCGCATCGGCAAGCCCGTCATGGTCAAGGCCCAGGTCAAGGCCGGCGGCCGTGGCAAGGCCGGTGGCGTGAAGTACTGCCCGACCGCCGACGAGGCAGAGGCGCGCGCCACCGACATCCTGAAGCTCGTCATCAAGGACCTGCCCGTCCACAAGGTGCTGGTGACCGAGGCGTCGGACATCGACAAGGAGTACTACGTCTCCTTCCTGCTCGACCGGGCCAACCGCACCTACCTGGCCATGGCGTCGGTCGAGGGCGGCATGGAGATCGAGGAGCTCGCGGTCGAGCGCCCCGAGGCCCTGGCCCGGGTCGCCGTCGACGCCGTGACCGGGGTCGACCGGGCCAAGGCCGAGGAGATCGCCGACGCTGCCGGCTTCGCTGCCGACGTGCGCGACCAGGTCGTCGACGTCCTGCAGCAGCTGTGGACCGTGTTCGTGGAGGAGGAGGCCACCCTCGTCGAGGTCAACCCGCTCGTCCGCACGCCCGAGGGCAAGGTCCTCGCGCTCGACGGCAAGGTCACGCTCGACGCGAACGCCGAGTTCCGCCACAAGGACGTGTTCGCGCTGTACGCCGACACCGTGGCCGAGGACGACCTCGAGGGACGGGCCAAGGCCAAGGACCTCAACTACGTCAAGCTCGACGGCCAGGTCGGCATCATCGGCAACGGCGCGGGCCTGGTCATGAGCACGCTGGACGTCGTCGCGTACGCCGGCGAGAAGCACGGCGGCGTCAAGCCCGCCAACTTCCTCGACATCGGCGGCGGTGCCTCGGCGCAGGTGATGGCCGACGGCCTCGAGATCATCTTGTCGGACACCGACGTGAAGTCGGTCTTCGTCAACGTCTTCGGCGGGATCACCTCCTGCGACGCGGTCGCGGACGGCATCGTGCAGGCGCTCGGGATGCTCGGTGACGCGGCGACCAAGCCGCTCGTCGTGCGTCTCGACGGCAACAACGTCGAGGAGGGCCACCGGATCCTGTCCGAGGCCAACCACCCCCTGATCACCGTGGTCGACACCATGGACGGCGCGGCCGACAAGGCCGCCGAGCTCGCGAACGGTGGCAAGTAGATGGCGATCTTCCTCACGGCTGACAGCAAGGTCATCGTCCAGGGCATGACCGGCTCGGAGGGCATGAAGCACACCAAGCGCATGCTCGCCGGCGGCACCTCGATCGTGGGCGGCGTCAACCCGAAGAAGGCCGGCACGTCGGTCGACGTCGACGGCACCGCGGTGCAGGTCTACGGCGGCGTCGCCGAGGCCATGAAGGAGACCGGCGCCGACGTCACCGTCATCTTCGTGCCGCCGGCCTTCGCCAAGGCGGCGGTCGTCGAGGCCATCGACGCCGGCATCCCGCTCGCCGTCGTCATCACGGAGGGCATCCCGGTGCAGGACAGCGCCTGGTTCTGGCAGTACAGCCAGGGCAAGAGCACCCGCATCATCGGGCCGAACTGCCCCGGCCTCATCAGCCCCGGCAAGTCGAACGCCGGCATCATCCCGGCCACGATCGCTCCGACGCCGGGCCGCATCGGCCTGGTCTCGAAGTCCGGGACGCTGACCTACCAGATGATGTACGAGCTGCGGGAGTTCGGCTTCTCGACCGCGATCGGCATCGGCGGCGACCCGGTCATCGGCACGACGCACATCGACGCCCTCGAGGCGTTCGAGGCGGACCCCGAGACCGACGCCATCGTGATGATCGGCGAGATCGGCGGCGACGCCGAGGAGCGCGCGGCCGACTACATCAAGGCCCACGTCACCAAGCCCGTCGTCGGCTACGTCGCCGGCTTCACCGCTCCCGAGGGCAAGACGATGGGCCACGCCGGCGCCATCGTGTCGGGCTCCTCGGGCACGGCGCAGGCCAAGCAGGAGGCTCTCGAGGCCGCCGGCGTGAAGGTCGGCAAGACGCCGTCCGCGACCGCCGACCTGATGCGCGAGATCATGAAGGGCCTGCAGAAGTAGGTCGCTGGACGACGAGGGGCCCGGTCCGGACGGACCGGGCCCTTCGTCGTGCTCAGTGCGCGCTTCCCCGCCCCGGTGGTCGCTGTGCGTCGGTCCCGAGGCCCTTGCGCGACCACCTGGGCGGGGAAGCGGAGCCGGCCCCTCGGGGATGTCCGGGTCGTGCGGCGAGCCGCCACCGCCTCACCGCGCCCGGCTGGGACAGTCGCCGGGCCATGACCGAGACCCTCACGCGCCCCTCTGCCTCCTCGTTGCCCCCGCGTCGGACCGCGGCGCCGACGCGTCCGTCGACGCTCCGGGTCGGCGCCGCCGCGGCCCTGCGCGGCGCCGTCGTCGGCCTGCTGGTGATCGGCGTCCCTGCGCTGCTCGTCTGGGCGACCGACTCGCGGGCCGGCTCCGGTGTC
>JBKJQM010000514.1:0-3363 GCA_046594005.1 Mycobacteriales bacterium | reverse complement strand
TGAAGGCGGTGGACGCGGGCGAGATCCCGGCGGGCATCACCTACCACTACTACTGGTTCCAGGACCACGCCGGCAACGGCCAGGACAGCGACCGCTCCCAGCTGCACTACTTCCGGGGGGACGACCCCGGGGCCTTCTTCAGCGTCGGCGGTGCGGGCGTGCTCGCCGCCAGCCGTCGCGCCGAGAAGGCGGAGCGGTTCGTCGCCTTCCTCGCCGGTACGAAAGGCCAGGCCGTGCTCGCCGGCAGCAAGGACTTCCAGTACACCGTCCGCCCGGACGTCCCCAGCAACCCCGTGCTGACGCCGCTGGACCAGCTGCGCCCGCCCCGCGTGCCGCTCGCCGACCTCGACGGGGCGAAGGTCCTCGAGGCCTTCCGCAAGGTGGGCATCCTCTGAGCAGCCCCGCCACGGCAGCGCTGCCGGCACCGCGCCGCCGTCGGGTCGGCGACCGCTCCGGCCCGCCACCGCTGATGCTGGCGCTGGCCTGCGGTGTCGCCCTGCTGACCCTGCTGCCGCTGGCCTACGTCGTCGTGGACGCCCTCAGCCTGGGTGGCGCCGAGGCGTCCCGGCTGCTGTTCCGCGCGCGCGTCGGGCTCCTGCTGCGCAACACGGTGCTCCTGACCGCGGGCGGCATGCTGGTCTGCGCCGTCCTCGGCACGGCCCTGGCCTGGGTCGTGGAGCGGACCGACCTGCGTGGCCGCACCGCGTGGACCGTCCTGCTGGCCGCGCCGCTGGTGGTGCCGGCGTTCGTGACCAGCTTCGGCTGGGTCTCGCTCCTGCCCCGCGTCGCGTCCCCGGCCGGGGCGCTGCTCATCGTGACGCTCGCCTACTACCCGCTCGTCTTCCTGCCGGTCGTCGCAGCGCTGCGCGGCCTCGACCCGGCGCTCGAGGAGACCTCGCAGTCGCTGGGCCACCGCGAGGGGGTGACCTTCGTGCGCGTGGTGCTGCCCCAGCTGCGACCGGCGCTGCTCGGCGGCAGCCTGCTGGTCGGACTCCACCTGCTGTCGGAGTTCGGGGCGCTGCAGCTGCTGCGCTTCCCGACCTTCACGACCGCGATCTACGACCAGTACACGTCGTCGTTCAGCGGCCCCGCCGCCAGCACGCTCGCCGGGGTCCTGCTGCTGCTCTGCCTGCTCCTGCTCGTCGGCGAGCTGCGGCTGCGCGGCGGGCAGCGCTACGCCAAGGTCGGCGCCGGCGCGGCCCGGCACGCCCTGCGGCGCCCGCTCGGCCGGGCTGCCGTGCCCGTCCGGCTCGGGGTCGCCGCGGTCGTCGTGCTCGGGCTGGGCGTGCCGCTGGGCAGCCTCCTGCGCTGGCTCGTGCGCGGCACCGCCGAGGGACCGTCGGCGGCCGACCTGGTCGCGACGACGGCGAGCTCGCTCGGCCTCGGCGTGGCGGCAGCGGTCGTCACGAGCTGCCTCGCCCTCCCGGTGGCGCTGCTCGCGGTGCGTCACCGCAGTCCGCTGACCAGCGCCCTGGAGCGGACGACCTACCTCGCCACCGCGCTGCCCGGCATCGTGGTCGCGCTCGCGCTGGTCACCACCTCGCTGCGGCTGCTGCCGGCGGTCTACCAGACGCCCGCGCTGCTGCTCGGGGCGTACGTGCTGCTGTACCTCCCGCGGGCGTCGGTCAGCCTGCGCGCCGCCCTGGCGCAGGCGCCGCCCGCCCTGGACGACGTGGCCCACACCCTCGGCGCCGGCACGTGGGCGACGCTGCGCCGGGTCGTGCTGCCCGTCGCGGCCCCCGGCGTGCTCACCGGCGCCGCCCTGGTGTTCCTCGGCGTCGTCACCGAGCTGACGGCGACGCTGCTGCTGGCACCGCTCGGCACGCGCACCCTGGCCACCGCCTTCTGGGAGCAGAGCAGCCAGCTCGCCTACGCGGCCGCCGCGCCGTACGCCGCCCTGATGGTCGTGCTGTCCGCACCCGCGGTCCTCCTGCTGACCCGCGAGCTGCGCAGGACCGCCCCGTGAGCGCGCTGTCGGTGCGGGGGGTCCACAAGGCGTTCGGCGCCACGAAGGCCCTGCGCGGCGTCGACCTCGACGTCGCGGAGGGGTCGTTCCTGGCCGTGCTCGGTCCGTCCGGCTGCGGCAAGACGACGCTGCTGCGGCTGCTGGCCGGGTTCACCACGCCCGACGCCGGCACGATCAGCTTCGGCGGTCAGCTGGTGGCCGAGCCGGGCCGCGCGGTGCCCGCCCGGGAGCGCAGGGTGGGCTACGTCCCCCAGGAGGGGGCGCTGTTCCCCCACCTGCGCATCGCGGACAACGTGGTGTTCGGCCTGTCCCGACACGCGCGCCGCGACCGCACCGGACTGGCTGACCTGCTCGAGCTCGTCGGGCTGGACCCCGCCACGGCGGAGCGCTACCCGCACGAGCTGTCCGGCGGCCAGCAGCAGCGGGCCGCCCTGGCGCGGGCGCTCGCACCCGGACCGGCGGTGGTGCTGCTCGACGGGCCGTTCTCCTCGCTCGACGCCGGACTGCGCGAGGAGACCGGCCGGGCAGTGCGCTCGGCGCTGCGCGCGGCGGGGACGACGGCCGTGCTGGTGACGCACGACCAGGACGAGGCGCTGTCCCTGGCCGACGAGGTGGCGGTGATGCAGGCCGGGCGGCTCGTGCAGGTCGGGCGGCCGGAGCAGGTCTACCGGGCCCCCGTCGACGTGGCCGTCGCGTCCTTCGTCGGGGGGGCGGTGCTGCTCCCCGGCACCGTCGAGGGCGCCGCCGTGACGTGCGTGCTGGGCACGCTGGACTGCCTGCCCGACGGCCCGCAGGGCGAGGTCCAGGTGCTGGTCCGTCCGGAGCAGCTCCTGCTGGGCGAGGACGGGGTGCCCGCGCGGGTCGTCGAGGTCCAGTACTACGGCCACGACGCCGCGGTCCGGCTGGTGCTGCTCGACGGCGGTACGGCGGTGGTGGCCCGCACCGCAGGCGTCGCGCTGCCCGAGGTCGGCGCGGTGGTCGGGCTGCGCGTCCGCGGGCCGGTGCCGGTGTTCGGCGGGTCTCAGCTCAGGACGTCGTAGGCCAGGCGCAGCACGAGAGCGCCCACCACGACGAGGAACACGCGACGCACCCAGGCGCTGCCGCGGCGTACGGCGAGCCGGGTGCCGACCTGGCTGCCGGCGAGGTTCGACACGGCCATCGCGGCGCCGAGCCCCCACAGCACGTGGCCGCCGGCCGCGAACAGCGCGAGCGCGGCGAGGTTGGTCATCGTGTTGACGACCTTCGCGGTGGCGCTGGCGTGCAGGAACGACAGGCCGACGGCGCCGACCAGCAGGAAGACCAGGAAGCTGCCGGTCCCCGGGCCGACGAACCCGTCGTAGAAGCCGATGAGCGCGCCGCCCACCACGGCGACACCCCGCTGCGCACCGGCCCGCAGC
>JBKJQM010000510.1:0-2962 GCA_046594005.1 Mycobacteriales bacterium | reverse complement strand
CGCCGAGGCCGACGCGTACGTCGAGACCTTCAAGAAGTTCGAGGACTGCACCGGCATCACCATCGCCTACGAGGGCTCGGGCGAGTTCGAGGCCCAGCTCAACGTCAAGGTCCAGGGTGGCAACGCTCCCGACCTCGCCTTCATCCCGCAGCCGGGCCTGCTCGAGCGCTTCGCCAAGGCCGGCAAGCTCAAGGAGCCGTCGAAGGAGACGGTCGCGATGGCGGAGAAGTACTACCCGGACGCCTGGCGCAGCTACGCCACCGTGGACGGGAAGTTCTACGGCGCCCCGAACAGCGGCAACGTGAAGTCCTTCGTCTGGTACTCCCCGAAGGCGTTCACCGCCGCGGGCTACGCCGTCCCCCAGACCTTCGACGAGCTCATCGCGCTGTCGGACAAGATCGCGGCCACGGGCAAGAAGCCGTGGTGCGCCGGCATCGAGTCCGGTGAGGCCACCGGCTGGGTCACGACGGACTGGACCGAGGACCTGATGCTGCGCGACGCCGGCGTCGACACCTACGACAAGTGGGTCAAGCACGAGATCCCGTTCAACGACCCGGCGGTCGTGTCCGCGCTGGACAAGGTCGGCTCGATCCTCAAGAACCCGAAGTACGTCAACGGCGGCTACGGCGACGTGAAGAGCATCGCCACCACCCCGTTCGGCGACGGCGGCCTGCCGATCACCAAGGGCGAGTGCTTCCTGCACCGCCAGGCCTCGTTCTACGCGTCGTTCTGGCCGAAGGGCACCAAGATCGCCGAGGACGGCGACGTCTTCGCCTTCTACTTCCCGGCCACGGACCCGAGCAAGGGCAAGCCGGTCCTGGGTGGCGGCGAGTTCGTCGCCGCCTTCGCGGACCGTCCCGAGGTCCAGAAGGTCCAGACCTACCTGGCCAGCCCGGAGTTCGTGAACGCCCGTGTCCAGGCCGGCCCCTTCACCAGCCCGAACACCGGGCTGGACGCCGCCAAGATCACCGACCCGATCGGGAAGCTGTCCGTCGAGATCCTGCAGGACAAGGACGCCGAGTTCCGCTTCGACGGCTCGGACCTCATGCCGGCCGCGGTCGGCTCGGGCAGCTTCTGGAAGGCGATGACCGAGTGGATCAACGGCAAGTCGACCGAGGACGTCCTCAAGGGCGTCGAGTCGACCTACCCGAAGTCCTGACCTGACCCGTCCGGATCCGGACGGCGGAGACGACGCCCGGTCCGGCAGCCCGCGCTGCCGGGCCGGGCGTACCCGCACCCCCGCACCCTCAGGAGGCCGCTGTGAACGACACCCAGCCCAAGCTGCTGATGCTGGTCTACGGCGTGGTGATCTTCTTCGCCGTCGTCGGGGTCGTGCTGCTCGTCGTCGACAAGGCGCCCAAGCGCGGCCGCGAGAAGGTCCAGCTCGCGGCGTTCCTCGGCCCGGCGGTCCTGCTGCTGCTGATCGGGCTGCTGATCCCGGCGGTCCGGACGTTCCTGCTCTCCTTCAAGGGGCCGGGCTCGGTCGACTACGTCGGGCTCGACAACTACGGGTGGATGTTCAGCGACCCCGGCAGCCGCCGCATCCTGCTCAACACGGCGGGCTGGGTGCTCCTGGTGCCGGCGCTGGCGACCGGCATCGGGCTGCTGTACGCGATCGTCATCGACAAGTCGCGCGGCGAGGCGTTCGCCAAGGCCCTGGTCTTCATGCCCATGGCCATCTCGCTGGTCGGCGCCTCCATCATCTGGAAGCTCGTCTACGCCATCCGGCCCGCGGAGGGCAACCAGATCGGCCTGGCCAACCAGCTGCTGGTCACCGTCGGGCTCGAGCCGTACCGCTTCCTGCAGGACCCGCCGTGGAACACGCTCTTCCTCATCGTGATCATGATCTGGATCCAGGCCGGCTTCGCCATGGTCATCCTGTCCGCCGCCATCAAGGCGGTGTCCGCGGATGTGGTGGAGGCCGCCCGTCTCGACGGCGTCAACGCCTGGCAGATGTTCCGCAACGTGACGCTGCCGAGCATCCGCCCCGCCGTCGTCGTCGTGATGGTGACCATCTCGATCACCACGCTCAAGGCGTTCGACATCGTCCGCACCACCACCGGCGGTCAGTTCGACACCGGCGTCGTCGCCACCGCGATGTACGACCAGGCCTTCCGCTTCGGCGAGGAGGGCAAGGGCTCGGCGCTCGCGGTGCTGCTGTTCGTGCTGGTCCTCCCGATCGTCGTCTACCAGGTGCGTGTGCTGCGCTCCCAGAAGGAGATCCGATGACGACCGCAGCCCTCCCTGCCGGCTCGCAGTCAGCGGCGGTTGCCGTACCCGACGCGGTCCCGATGGCCGGCCGCACCAAGAAGCGGCTGTCCTCCCGCGGTGCGACCATCACCGCCCTGCTGATCGCGATCCTCTGGACGATCCCGACCGCCGGGCTGTTCATCTCCTCGCTGCGCCCCGCCGAGCAGATCCGCACGACGGGCTGGTGGACGTTCTTCACCAACCCGTCGCTGACGCTCGACAACTACGACGAGGTGCTGTTCAGCAGCTCCGCGAGCTCGGGCAAACTGGCCGGCTTCTTCCTCAACAGCGTCGTCATCACCGTGCCGACGGTGCTGCTGGCGCTGGCCCTGGCATCCTTCGCCGCCTACGCGCTCGCCTGGATCCCGTTCAAGGGCAGCAGCTGGGTCTTCATCGGGATCTTCGCGCTGCAGATCGTGCCACTGCAGATGGCGCTGGTGCCGCTGCTGCGGCTGTTCACGCAGGGCGTCAGCCTCGGCGGCAGCACCCTCATCCCCGCCGTCAGCGACAACCTCGTCGGCGCGCAGCGCATCGCCCTGGTCTGGTTCGCCCACCTGTGCTTCTCGCTGCCGATCGGGACGTTCCTGCTGCACAACTTCATCTCCGAGCTCCCGAAGGAGCTGATGGAGGCCGCCCGCGTCGACGGCGCGAGCCACGCCCGGATCTTCCGCCAGATCGTCCTGCCCCTGATCGGGCCCGCCCTGGCGTCCTT
>JBKJQM010000325.1:0-3895 GCA_046594005.1 Mycobacteriales bacterium | reverse complement strand
CGGGCTCACCGACGACGTGCGCCAGCAGGCCGACCGGCTGTCCTCGGCCGGCTACGTCGCCCTCGCCCCGGACCTGTTCAGCCGCGGTGGCGCGCTGCGCTGCCTGCGCTCCACGTTCTCCGCGATGATGAGCGGGAAGGGTGCGGCGTACGACGACATCGAGGCGGCGCGCGCGTTCCTCGCCGGCCGGCCCGACGGGACCGGCAAGGTCGGGGTCATCGGCTTCTGCATGGGTGGCGGCTTCGCGCTGATGACCGCCGCCCGCGGCTTCGACGCCTCCGCACCCAACTACGGTCCGGTGCCGAAGAACCCCGCGGCGGTGCTCGCCGGCGCCTGTCCGGTCGTGGCGAGCTACGGCAAGAAGGACCGCGGGATGCCCGGTCTGGCAGCCAAGCTGGAGAAGGCGCTCACCGAGGCGGGCGTCGAGCACGACGTCAAGGAGTACGCCGACGCCGGCCACTCGTTCCTGAACCGCCACAACGCCGGGCCGTTCAGCATCCTCGAGCGGGTCGGCGGGCTGTCCTTCCACGAGCCGTCCGCCGAGGACGCCTGGTCGCGCATCCTGCGCTTCTTCGACACCCACCTCGGGGAGCCGGCTCCCGCCTAGGGACAGCGGGCGTAGGTCATGGAGCCCGTGCGCACGACCTCGTGATCGCTCCAGGGGCTGCCGCAGCGGTGGCACAGGTCGGCCTGCGGGTCGGGGCGGAAGACGTCGGGTGCTCGGTGCTCGCCGAGCTGCGGCGGCCCCATGACGCTGAACATGAGCCTCTCGAGCAGCCCCCGCCGGAAGGGCCTGCCGCCGCGCGCCATGTCCCGCTCCTCCCGGAGGCCGCGTCGTCGGCTCCAGCCGGTGCAACGGCACGGCCGCCCCGGGCTGTTCCGGGGGACCTGACGTGACCCGGTGGCGAGTCCCGGTTCAAGCCCGTCTGGTTCGGGTGGACAGCTGACGGACGCGGAGCAGGACCTTGCCCGCGGCGCGTCGCTCGTCGAGCTCGAGCAGCGCCGCAGAGGCCTCCTCCAACGGGAAAGACGCACCCAGCACCGGGTCGAGCCGGCCGGCCTCGAGCAGCGGCAGCAGGTCGGCCCACTGCTCCTGCAGGTACGGCACGTCGGCCATCCAGTAGGCACCCCAGCCGACGCCGACGACCGAGATGTTGTTGAGCAGCAGGCGGTTCACCTTCACCGTCGGGATCTCGCCGCCGGTGAAGCCGATCACGAGCAGTCGGCCCTCGCGGGCCAGGCAGCGCAGCGAGTCGGTGAACCGGTCGCCGCCGACGGGGTCGACGACGAGGTCGACACCGCGACCGCCGGTGAGCTCCTTCACCTGCGCGCGGAAGTCGTCGGCGAGCACGGTCTCGTGGGCGCCGGCCTTCTTGGCGACCTCTGCCTTCTCGGGCGAGGACGTCACCGCGATGACGTGCGCACCGAGCGCGGCGGCCAGCTGGACGGCCGCTGTGCCCACCCCGCCGGCGGCGCCGTGCACCAGCACCGTCTCGCCCTCGCGCAGCCGCCCGCGCTTGACCATCCCGAAGTGGACGGTGAGGTAGTTCATCGGCAGGGCGGCACCGGCCTCGAAGGAGACGCCGTCCGGCAGCGGGAACACCATCGCGGGGGAGCAGGCGACGACCTCGGCGAAGCCGCCGAGCCCGGGGAAGGCCGCGACGCGCTGACCGGGCGTCAGGCCCGAGCCCTCGGGCGCGGATCGGACGACACCCGCCACCTCCGAGCCGGGCACGAACGGGAGCTCCGGCTTGAGCTGGTACTCACCGCGGCTCTGCAGCACCTCGGGGAACGTCACGCCGGCGACGTGCACGTCCACCACGACCTCACCGGTGGGCTCCGGGACGTCGACCACCTCGAGGGCGGTGGGTCCGTCGAGCCGGGTGATCTGCACTGCGCGCACGTGCCGCTCCTCGCGTTGCCGGTCGGGTTCCGGCGGCGAGTGTGTCAGGAGCCCTTGCCGCCGAAGGGGAGCAGGCTGCGCAGGCGCCTCGGCCTGCCCCGTGCGCGAGCTCTGTTCCCCTCGGCGGGGGAGCGCGGCGGCTCGTACGCTGGAGGCATGATCTCGCTCCTCGACCTGCGCGGCGCCGACCCCGACGCGCCGGTGGTCCTGCCGCGGGCGGAGCTGGACGTCGAGGCGGCGCTGGACCGGGTGCGCCCGATCGTGGCCGAGGTCCGCGACGGCGGTGTCGAGGCGCTGCTCGAGCTCGGCGAGCGCTTCGACGGCGTACGCCCGCCGTCCTTGCGCGTCCCGGCCGAGGCCCTGCAGGCGGCGCTGCGCGACCTCGACCCGGAGGTGCGCGCGGGGCTGGACGAGTCCATCCGGCGCGCGCGCCTGGTCCACTCCGACCAGCGCCGCGAGGAGCACACGACGCGGCTGTCCGACGGCGGCACCGTGACGGCGCGCTGGATCCCGGTCGACCGCGTGGGCCTGTACGTCCCGGGCGGCCGCGCCGTGTATCCGAGCTCGGTGGTCATGAACGTCGTCCCGGCCCAGGAGGCCGGCGTCCCCTCGATCGCGATCGCGTCCCCACCCCAGCAGGACTTCGGCGGCCTGCCGCACCCGACGATCCTGGCCGCGGCTGCGTTGCTGGGCATCGACGAGGTGTACGCCGTCGGCGGTGCGCAGGCGGTCGCGATGTTCGCGTACGGCGCCCGCGACGCGGACGGCACGCTGGTCTGCCGGAAGGCCGACCTCGTCACCGGCCCCGGCAACATCTGGGTCACTGCCGCCAAGCGCCTGCTCAAGGGCCTCATCGGCATCGACTCCGAGGCCGGTCCGACCGAGATCGCCGTGCTGGCAGACGATTCGGCCAATGCGGGCTTCGTCGCTTCCGACCTGATCAGCCAGGCCGAGCACGACGTCATCGCCGCCTCCGTGCTGGTGACCGACAGCGAGCGCCTGGCGCGCGACGTGGTCGCAGCACTGGAGGAGCAGGTGCCGGCGACCAAGCACTCCGAGCGGATCCGCGAGGCGCTGGGCGGAGTCCAGTCCGCGGTCGTCCTCGTCGACGACCTCGAGGCCGGCCTGCGGGTCGTGAACGCGTACGCCGCGGAGCACCTCGAGATCCACACCCGGGACGCCGCTTCGGTGGCCCGCCGGGTGCGCAACGCCGGTGCGGTCTTCGTCGGCCCGTACGCCCCCGTGTCGCTCGGCGACTACTGCGCCGGCTCCAACCACGTCCTGCCGACCGGCGGCTGCGCCTGCCACTCCAGCGGGCTGTCGGTCCAGTCGTTCCTGCGCGGCGTGCACCTCGTGGAGTACGACGAGCCCGCGCTGCGCGAGGTGGCCCACCACGTCGTCGCGCTCTCGCACGCCGAGGACCTGCCGGCGCACGGGCAGGCCATCTCGATCAGGTTCCCGGGCCAGGAGCTGTCCGGGCCCTGAGCCTGCCGACGCCGCCACGCTCGTGGGCGGCCGCCGGCGCGGTCGCCCCGGCTTGGTGCGCCCCGGCTCGGTGATCTTCCGCGTGTTGTCGGCGACACGCCGTACTGGGCAGCAACACGCCGACGGTCGCCGCGGGGGCCGCGCGCAGCTGGAGATCCGCGCGGACACCGCGCACCGCTGGTCGTCGGCGACATCGCGGACAGGCACCTGATTGACCGCGTAGCGAGCGAAACCATCTGCGCAGCAGCACATCTCGTGTCCACAGGTCTTGTCAACGACTCAGACCCCGAGTAAAGTCGAACACATGTTCGAGGACGCGCTGGTGTACGAGGAGGACGTCTTCGGCACGCCTGTACCGGTCGGTGTGCAGTCCGCCTCGGGGGTCGTCGAGCGGTTCGTGGACCGGGCCGACACGCCTGCCGGCCCACTGCCTGCCAGCCCACTGCCCGCCAGCCCGGTGCCTGCCGGCCCGGTGCCTGCCGCCCCGGTGCTGTCACCCGATTCGTC
>JBKJQM010000178.1:0-8097 GCA_046594005.1 Mycobacteriales bacterium | reverse complement strand
GCCGACCGCCCGTTCCTTGCGGAGACCGCTGTCTCCCAGCAGGTCCAGGCTCTCCTGCGTCGCCGCCCGCGCGCGAGGCAGGTCGTCGAGGGTCAGCCAGTACATCGCCAGCCGGTAGAGCACGACCGCGGTCCCGCGCGAGTCGCCCAGCGCCCGGTGCAGCGCCAGGCTCTGCTCGTAGATCCGTGCGCCCTCCTCGAAGCCGCCCACGATGAAGGTCAGGCCGCCGGCGACCTTCAGCGCCGTCGCCCGCAGCGCGTCGGGCAGCGGGTGCGCCATCAGCCGGTCGAGCCACTGCCGACCCTCGAACGGGAACGACGCGACCCACAGGTGCTCGATCTGCACGACCAGCCGGACGCCGGCCTCCCCCTGCGCGCCCCGGTCGCACCACGCGAGCGCGGCGCGGACGTTGCCCATCTCCGGGAGCACGAGCTGCTCCTGCGCGGGTCCGGTGGCCTCGTCGGTGAGACCTGCCCGCTCCGCGAGCGCCTGCAGGTGGTGCAGGTGCCGCAGCCGCATCTCCTCGGCCTCGCCGGAGGCCTCGAGGCGCTCCCCGGCGTACTCCCGGACCGTTTCCAGCATCCCGATGCGGCCGGTGCCCCACCGGCGCAGCAGGCTCTGCTCCATCAACGACTGCAGGACGTCGAGGTCGGCCTCCGCGACCTGCTCGGCGGCCGAGACCTCGCAGCTGCCGGCGAAGACGGCGAGCCGGGCGAAGACCCGCTGCTCCTCGGGTGACAGCAGCTCGTGACTCCACTCGATGGTGCGGCGCAGGGTCCGCTGGCGCTCCGGGGCGTCCCGCCGCCCACGGGTGAGCAGCGGCAGGCGCTGCTCCAGGCGCGCCAGCAGCTCGGCCGGCGGCAGCAGCGAGGTGCGCGCGGCCGCGAGCTCGATGGCCAGGGGCAGCCGGTCCAGGCGCTCGCAGATCGCCGCCACCACCTCCGGCGGCGCGGGCACGCGCGCCCGCTCCCGGAAGAGCGTCTCGGCGTCGTCGGCAGGCAGCGGCGGCACGCCGTACTCCGCTTCGCCGTCAATGCGCAGGGGCGCCCGGCTGGCGACGAGGAGGTGGAGCCGCGGGCAGGCCTGCAGCAGGGCCGCCAATTCCGGTGCGCAGCCGAGCACCTGCTCGAGGTTGTCCAGCAGGAGCAGCATGCGGCGAGCGCCGACGTGCCCCGCCAGCTCGCCCTTCGCCCCCAGCGCTGCGGCCACCGTCGTGAGCACGTCCGCCGGCACGGTCACCGGCGCGAGCCCGGCCCAGAACACGCCGTCGGGGAACGCCGTGACCAGCTCGGCGGCTACCTGCACGGCCAGTCGCGTCTTGCCGGTGCCGCCAGGCCCGGTCAGCGTGACGAGCCGGTGCTCCCCCACCAGCGCGACCAGGTCGGCGACCTCGGTCTCCCGGCCGATGAGCGCGCTCGGCTGGTTCGGGAGGTTGGTCGCGTTCAGGGAGCGCAGCGGCGGGAAGTCGGCCTGGCCGAGCTGGAAGACCCGCTCCGAGCGGACCAGGTCCTTCAGCCGGTGCAGCCCGAGGTCACGGACGTCGGCGCCTCCGTCGAGCAGGGCGCGGGTGGGCTCGGACAGCACCACCTGGCCGCCGTGCGCCGTCGCGCACAGGCGCGCGCCCCGGTGCACGTCCATCCCGACGTAGCCCTCGTCGGTGCGCGTCGGCGTGCCCGTGTGCAGAGCCATGCGGACGCGGATCTCGCCTGCCAGCAGCGCTTCCTGGCCGGCAGCAGCCCCGGCGGCGGCACCGGCGGCATCGGGGAACGCGACGAAGAACGCGTCGCCCTGCGTGTCCACCTCGACGCCGCCGTACCGCGCGAACGAGGCGCGCAGCCGCTCGCGGTGCTCGGTCAGCGCACGTGCGTAGGCGTCCGGTCCGATGCGGTCGAGCAGGCGCGTCGAGCCCTCGATGTCGGTGAACAGCAGGGTCACCGTCCCGTCCGGGAGCGCACGCACACGACAGCATGGCGCGCCGCGTCGATCGCCGTCCGCTGCCGCGCCGGAGCCCGCGCCTCAGGCGCCGACGTACTCCGCGAGGTGCTCCCCCGTCAGCGTCGACCGGGCCGCGACCAGCTCCGCGGGGGTGCCCTCGAAGACCACCTGCCCGCCGTCCTGCCCCGCGCCCGGGCCCAGGTCGATGATCCAGTCGGCGTGGGCCATCACGGCCTGGGAGTGCTCGATGACGACGACCGACGTGCCGGCGTCCACGAGCCGGTCCAGCAGGCCGAGCAGCTGCTCCACGTCCGCCAGGTGCAGGCCCGTCGTCGGCTCGTCGAGGACGTAGACGCTGCCCTTGTCGCCCATCGACGTGGCGAGCTTGAGCCGCTGCCGCTCGCCTCCGGACAGGGTCGTGAGCGGCTGCCCGAGGCTCAGGTAGCCGAGCCCCACGTCGGCCAGCCGCTCCAGGACCCGCTGCGCAGCGGGGACTGCCGACGGGCCCTCCCCGAAGATCACCCGCGCCTCGTCGACCGGCATCGCGAGCACCTCGCTGATGTCCTTGCCACCGAGCCGGTAGTCCAGCACCGACGCGTCGAATCGCTTGCCCTCGCAGACCTCGCACGGAGCAGCGACTCCGGCCATCATCGCCAGATCCGTGTAGACGACGCCGGCGCCGTTGCAGTTCGGGCACGCCCCCTCGGAGTTGGCGCTGAACAGCGCCGGCTTCACGCCGTTCTGCTTCGCGAACGCCTTGCGCACCGGCTCGAGCAGGCCGGTGTACGTCGCCGGGTTGCTGCGCCGCGAGCCGCGGATCGGCGTCTGGTCGACCGAGACGACCCCCTCGCGCCCGGCGACCGAGCCCTGCACCAGGGAGCTCTTGCCCGAGCCGGCCACCCCGGTGAGCACCACGAGGACGCCGAGCGGGATGTCGACGTCGACGTCACGCAGGTTGTGCGTGCTCGCGCCACGGACCTCGAGCGCGCCGGTGCGGGTGCGCACCTCGGGCTTGAGGGAGGCACGGTCGTCGAGGTGCCGGCCGGTCAGGGTGCCGCTCTTCCGCAGTCCGTCCACGGACCCCTCGAAGCAGACCGTGCCGCCGGCGGATCCCGCTCCCGGTCCGAGGTCGACGACGTGGTCGGCGATGGCGATGGCCTCGGGCTCGTGCTCGACCACGAGCACGGTGTTGCCCTTGTCCCGCAGCCGCAGCAGCAGGTCGTTCATGCGCTGGACGTCGTGGGGGTGCAGGCCGGTCGTCGGCTCGTCGAAGACGTAGGTGACGTCGGTGAGGGACGAGCCCAGGTGGCGGACCATCTTGGTGCGCTGCGCCTCGCCGCCGGACAGCGTCCCGGTCGGCCGGTCGAGGGACAGGTAGCCGAGCCCGATCTCGGCGAAGGACGTCAAGGTCTCGCCGAGCGCCTCGACGAGCGGCGCCACCGACGGCTCGTGCAGGCCCCGCACCCAGGCGGCCAGGTCGCTGATCTGCATCGCGCACGCGTCGGCGATGCTGGTGCCGCCGATCGTCGAGGACCGGGCCTGCGCACTCAGCCGGGTGCCGGAGCAGTCGGGGCAGGTGGTGAAGGTGACCGCCCGCTCGACGAACGCGCGGATGTGCGGCTGCAGCGCGTCGACGTCCTTGGACAGCATGGACTTGGTGAGCTTCGGGATCAGGCCCTCGTAGGTGAGGTTGATGCCGTCGACCTTGATCTTGGTCGGCTCCTTGTAGAGGAGGGCGTCGAGCTCCTTCTTCGTGTACGTCCGGATCGGCTTGTCGGGGTCGAAGAAGCCGCAGCCGCTGAAGATCCGGCCGAACCAGCCGTCCATGCTGTAGCCGGGGACGGTGAGCGCGCCGCCGTTGAGCGACAGGCTGTCGTCGTACAGCTGCGTCAGGTCGATGTCGTTGACCGCGCCCCGTCCCTCGCAGCGCGGGCACATGCCGCCCAGGATGCTGAAGCTGCGCCGTTCCTTGGTCGTGCGCCCGCCGCGCTCGGTCGTCACCGCACCGGCACCGCTGATCGAGGCGACGTTGAACGAGAAGGCCTGCGGAGAGCCGATGTGCGGCGTGCCGAGCCGGCTGAAGAGGATGCGCAGCATCGCGTTCGCGTCGGTGGCCGTGCCGACGGTCGAGCGGGGGTCGGCGCCGAGCCGCTGCTGGTCGACCAGGATGGCCGTCGTGAGCCCGTCGAGCACGTCGACGTCCGGGCGCGCGAGCGTCGGCAGGAACCCCTGGACGAAGGCGCTGTAGGTCTCGTTGATGAGCCGCTGCGACTCAGCCGCGATCGTCCCGAACACCAGCGAGCTCTTGCCCGAGCCGGAGACGCCGGTGAACACGGTGAGCCGCCGCTTGGGCAGCTCGACGCTGACGTCCTTGAGGTTGTTCACCCGTGCGCCCTGAACGCGGATCCGGTCGTGCCGGTCGGCCACCTGATCCGACGACCCGGCGGTCCTCCTCGTCACCGGGTCAGGCCTGGGCGATGCGCACGAGGTTGCCCGAGGGGTCGCGGAACGCGCAGTCGCGCGAGCCCCACGGCTGCGACGTCGGCTCCTGCAGCACCTCGGCGCCCGACGCGCGGACCTGCTCGAACGTCGCGTCCAGGTCCTCGGCGCGGAAGATGGCCGCCTGCAGCGACCCCTGGGTCACGAGCGTCAGCAGCGCGTCGCCCTCGACCTGGGAACGGCCGCCGTGCGGCTGCGACAGGACGATGTCGACGTCCTGGCCCGGGGCCCCGACGGTGACCCAGCGGAAGCCGTCGGCGGCCACGTCGTTGCGGACCTCCAGGCCGAGCGCGTCGCGGTAGAAGCCCAACGCGGCATCGGGGTCGTGGACGGGGATGAACATGACGGAGACGGTGAGGGCCATGCGGGGACCGTAGGGGCCGCAGCCAGTCGTCCGCTTCTCCGATCCTGCTCGGCTGCGGTCCGAGGGCGACTCAGACCGCAGCGGGGCGCCGCCGTGGGCGGCTCGCCACCTTGCTCACGCACGAGGGGACGACCTGGACCTCGCGGTGGTCCCGCGCACGGTACTGCGACGGCGTCTGCCCCACGACCTCGGTGAAGCGCGAGCTGAAGGACCCGAGCGAGGTGCAGCCGACGGCGAAGCAGGTGTCGGTGACGGACATGCCCTGCCGAAGAAGCGCTTTCGCGCGCTCGATGCGCCGCGTCATGAGGTACGCGTAAGGCGTCTCGCCGTACGCGGCGCGGAACCGGCGGGAGAAGTGCGACGGCGACATGAGCGCCGCGCGCGCCATCGCCGGGACGTCGAGCGGCCGCGCGTACTCGCGGTCCATGAGGTCGCGCGCCCGGCGCAGGTGCGCGAGGTCGGCCAGCTCCTCCGGCGTCATGCCGGCGACGGTACGGGAGCGTCGGGACTTCCGACCCTGTGCACCGCGCCGCACGGCGCGCAGGCTGGGGCCGGAGCGCGCACCCGCCGCTCCGGCTGCACCGTGAGGAGTCCCATGACCGTCCACGATCTCGTCCGCCCTGTCACCGTGCCCCGCCAGGCAGCCGCTCCGGACACCGAGTCAGCACCTCCGGCGCCGGCTCCCCCGGCGGCGGAGCCGGCTCAGATCGGCCGCGATCGTCCCCTGACCGCAGACGAGCGCTTCTTCGCCCTCGGTCTCACGGCGATGTTCCTCGTGCTCTCGACCTACCTCGTGACGTTCCTGCTCGTCGGGCAGTTCATCTGGACGCCCTAGGGACGTCGATCGCCGGCACCTGGTGGCCCCTCGTGCCCCTGCCGGTGAGCATCGCCGGTCACCGGCTCCCGTGCTCGGCGCCGGCGGTCACACCGGGCGGTCGGCTGCGCGAAGGTCGAGCGCGTCGGAGTACGCCGGCGGCGGGCAGGCACCCGGACCCGCGAAGACGTCCGGCACCCCGTCCTGGTCGGCGTCCGCGGCCTCGCGCGCTGCCATCGCGCTGTAGCGGCGGCTGCGCAGGCGCAGGAAGACGCCGGCAAGCACCGCCGCGGCGACGCTGCCGACGAGCACCGCCACCTTGACGTGCTCGTCGCGCTCGCTGCCGGCTCCGAACGCCAGCTCGCCGATGAGCAGGCTCACCGTGAAGCCGATCCCCGCGAGGACCGACAGCCCGACGACGTCCACCCACCCGATGTCGGGATCGAGGTCGGCGCGCGTGAAGCGGGAGAGCAGCCACGTCGCCAGCAGGATGCCGACGGGCTTGCCCACCAGCAGCCCGATCACGATGCCGATCGCCACCCGGTCCTGCAGGCTGTCGACGAGGCCGGAGGCACCGCCGACCGTGACTCCGGCTGCCATGAAGGCGAACACGGGCACGGCCACACCGGCCGACAGCGGGCGGAACCTGTGCTCGAAGTGCTCGGCGAGGCCGGGCCCGGCCTCCGGACCGCCGGCCTCGTCGCTGCGCAGGACGGGTACGGCGAAGCCCAGCAGCACCCCAGCGACCGTGGCGTGCACACCTGAGGCGTGCACGAGCGCCCACGTCGCCGCCGCCAGCGGGAGCAGCAGCCACCAGGCGCGGACCCGGCGCTGCACCAGCACCGTGAACAGCCCCAGCGGGACGAGAGCCGCGAGCAGCGGGACGACGTCCAGCTCGGCGGTGTAGGCGACGGCGATGATCGTGATCGCGAGCAGGTCGTCGACGACCGCCAGCGTCAGCAGGAAGGTGCGCAGTGCCGCCGGCAGCGCCGAGCCGACCACGGCCAGCACGGCCAGGGCGAACGCGATGTCCGTGGCTGTCGGGATGGCCCAGCCCGACGTGTCTCCGCCCGGCCCGAGGTTCACGAGCGTGAACAGCAGCGCCGGGACGACGACGCCGCCGACGGCCGCGGCGACCGGGATCGCCGCACGCCACGGATCCCGCAGGTCCCCCGCGACGAACTCGCGCTTGAGCTCCAGCCCCGCGACGAAGAAGAAGATCGCGAGCAGGCCGTCTGCCGACCAGGTGCCGAGAGTCAGGTCGAGGTGCAGCACGGCCGGGCCGACGCGCAGGTCCCGCACCGACTCGTACGCGTCGGACCACGGCGAGTTCGCCCACGCGAGCGCCGCGACCGACGCCACCAGCAGCAGCGCGCCACCGATCGTCTCCTGTCGGAGGATCTCGGCGACCCGCGCGGTCTCCAGCCAGGAACCCCGGCTGAACAACCGCTGCCGCCCGCGTGGCGACGTCGGCGTCGGTGCGTGCGGGGCTGAGCGGTCTGTCACGGCAGTCTTCTCCCAGGTCGCCGACCAGGCTTCCCGGCACACCGACGCCCGCCTGCTGCGAGCGCCTGGTACGAGACTACCTGCGCCGGTCAGGGGTCAGCTGGTGTGGAGGGCGTACCGCCCGGCGACGACGAGGGAGCGCGACGGCGCCGGCTACGGTCCGTTCCTGCGGCTCCGGGCGTCAGCGCTCGACGCGGGCGCCTGCTCCGACCGGGACGTCGCCGGCAGCCTGCGGCTCCCGCTGCAGGGGCAGCGGCAGGAGCACCGGCTCCAGCTCCGCGGCCCTCGTCTCCAGCACCGTTGCGCGGTCAGTCACGCGCTTCAGCAGCTCCGCGAGCGCGAGCTGGAAGGCGGCCGCGGCGGCGACCTCGACGGTGATGGCTGTGCGCTTCATGGTGACCTTCTGCCGTTGAGCGGGTGGTGCACCGACCATCCCTCCCGCGCCGGTCGGCCGACAGGGGCGAAGGTCCCGCACAGGGTCACCGCAGTGCGGGACCTTCGGCCCTGTCGGGGGCAGCCGTCCACGACGGACGCTGCGGGCGCTCGACCAGCCGGTTCGACCGGCTCCTCGCCCGCACGGTGCCAGCCACTGCGGTGCCTACGGAGCACCGACGTCCGGTGCGCAGCATGAAGCCCTCAGTGAGGGCTGCGTCGCTACGGCTTCCACGGGCTGTCGCACGCCGCGGCTCGACGCGCCGCACACCTGGCCGGACGAGAGCTCGCCAGCACGCGCACCGTGTCCTGCCACCTGGGGGCCGAAGCGTCCTTGTGCGCAGTGGTGGGGCGGGTTGGCCCGTCGCGGGCGCGTCAGCCCGCGGGGTCGTAGCAGGCGTCGAACTCGAAGACGGGGTTGAGGACGTCCTTGCCGTGCGTGTCCGTGATCATGACCGGGCCGTTGATGCGCGAGGGGCCGGTGGCGACGTAGCAGGCGTTGCTCTTGGCCGCGAGCTCGAACTTGCCCTTCTGCCGCGTGCCGGTG
>JBKJQM010000057.1:0-11559 GCA_046594005.1 Mycobacteriales bacterium | reverse complement strand
ACCTTCAGCGCACCGATCGGGTAGCGCTTGAGGTAGAGCAGCGAGCTGTAGCCGGTGCCGAAGTCGTCGATGGCCACCGACACCCCGAGTGCGGACAGCTTCGCCAGGGCGACCTGCGCCAGCTCCGCGTCCTCCATGACGGTCGACTCGGTGACCTCTGCCAGCAGCATCCGGGGAGGCAGGCCCGAGGCCGCGAGGGCGCGCTCCACCGTCGTGATGATGTCGGGGTGCGAGATCTGCCGGGCGGAGAAGTTGACCGCTACCTGCAGCTGCAGCCCCTGCTCCGACCACGCGACGCCCTGCCGGCAGGCCTCGCCCAGCACCCACTCCCCCAGCGGCACGATCAGCCCGGTCGCCTCGGCCACCGGGATGAAGTCGTCCGGCAGGCGCAGGCCGTCCGGGTGCTCCCACCGCACGAGCGCCTCGACCCCGATGACCGTGTTGCGGTGCAGGTCGACGACCGGCTGGTAGTGCAGGACGAGCTCCCCGCGCTCGACGGCGCCGCGCAGCTCGGTCTCGATGCGCAGGCGGGTGTCGATGTCCTGCCGCAGGTCCTCGGTGTACATCCGGGTGCGGCCGCGCCCGTGGCGCTTCGCGTCGTACATCGCGGAGTCCGCGGCCAGCAGCAGGGACTCGGCGCTCGACGGCAGCCGACCGGTCGCCACCCCGATGCTGGCCGTCATCACCACCGTGGCCGCGTCGAGGACGAAGGGCTCCTCGAAGGCAGTGGCGAGGCGGATCGCCAGCTGCTCGGCCTCCGCCGTGCTGGAGATCCCCGGCCACACCACCGCGAACTCGTCACCGGCGAACCGGGACAGCGTGTCGCCGTCGCGCAGGTGCTCACCCAGCCGCGCCGCCACGCAGCTCAGCAGCTCGTCGCCGGCGGTGTGCCCGAAGGTGTCGTTCACCGCCTTGAACCGGTCGAGGTCGAGGAACGCGACGGCCACGCTGCTGTCGTCCCGGGCACTCCACGACAGCGCCTGCGTCAGGCGGTCGACGAGCAGGAAGCGGTTCGGCAGGTCGGTCAGCGCGTCGTGCAGGCTCAGGTGCGACAGCGCCCGCTCGGCGCGCTTGGCCGCCGTCAGGTCCACGTGCGTGATGACGGCGCCAGACTCGGGGAGGGGGTTGATGCGGACGCTGAGCCACCGCTCCTCGGTCGGTGAGTCGCAGGCGTAGTCGCGCTCGTAGCGCAGGACCCTTCCTGCCAGCAGCGAGCGCAAGCCGTCGGCGACCTCGCCGGCGACGGCAGCGTCCGGCCCGCGGGGGACCCTGCAGGCATCGAGGTAGCTGCGGCCGACGTCACCGTCGCCCGTGCCACCGTTCGCGGCGGAGAAGGCGCGCCAGGCGCCGTTGACGGCGAGGATGACGCCCTGCTCGTCGACCGCGCACGTCGAGGCCTCCATCGCGTCGAGCAGGCTCAGGGCGAGCCGCTCGTAGCGGTGCGCCTTCTGCTCGGCACTGCGGCGCTGCGCGGCGTACAGCACGGCGGTGGCCACGCCGCGCGCGTCGTGGACGCCCTTGACGAGGTAGTCCTCCGCCCCGGCGGACAGGGCCTGCAGGGCCAGCTCGTGGTCCTGCCGGCCGGTCATGACCACGCACGCGATGTCCGGTCGCGCCGCCAGGATCGTCGTCAGGGCCTGCAGGCCCTCGGCGTCGGGCAGCGACAGGTCGGTGATGGCGATGTCGAGCGGGCCGGCGAGCAGGGGGACCGCTGCGGCCATCGAGTCCGTAACGATCACGATCGACTCCGGGAGCTCGTCCTCGAGCATCGCGACGAGCAGGTCGGCGTCGGCGGCGGAGTCCTCGATGAGCAGGATCCGGAACGGCTGCGGCGGGGTCTCCGGCAAGCTGAACGAGGCGACCGTCATCGCGGCGGCAGCCGGACGACGCCGAACCAGAAGTCCTCGATGGACTGCACGACCTTGAGGAACTGCGTCACGTCGACGGGCTTGGTCAGGTAGCAGTTGGCGCCGAGGTCGTAGCTGCTGACCACGTCCGCCTCGGCCGCCGAGGTCGTGAGCACGGCGACGGGGATCCGCCGCAGGTCGGCGTCGTTCTTGAGGTCGGCGAGCACCTCGTGGCCGCTGCGCTTGGGCAGGTTGAGGTCGAGAATGACCAGGTCGGGCCGGGTCCCCCCCGTGTGCTCTCCTCGCTGGTGCAGGTAGTCCAGCGCCGCTGCGCCGTCGCGCACGGTGTGGACCTCGTTGACGAACTTCGCCTCCTCGAGCGCCTCGAGCGTGAGCTCGATGTCGGCGAGGCTGTCCTCCACCAGCAGGATGCGGATCAGGCCGTGCTCAGGCATCGGTCGTCCCGTCCTGCGGGCCGCTCGGCAGGGTGCAGCAGAAGCGCGCACCACCCAGCGGCGAGTCCTCGACCCAGATGCGGCCGTCGCGCAGCTCGACGATCTGCTGCGCGATGGCCAGGCCGATCCCGGTGCCGGGGTAGGCCTCGCGCACGTGCAGCCGCTGGAACATGCGGAACACCCGCTCGCGGTACTCCTCCGCGATGCCGATGCCGTTGTCGTCCACGACGAGCGTCACCCAGCCGTCGGCCGCGCTGCCGTGCACGTCGACCCGCGGCGCGCTTCCGGCGGAGGCGAACTTGCTGGCGTTGCTCAGCAGGTTGGTCAGCAGGCCCTCCACCTGCGTCGGGTCCGACCAGACGTGCGGCAGCTCCCCGACGGTCACGACGGTGCCGGCCTCCGCGAGCGGGCCCGCGAGGGCCGTCAGCACCCGCTGGACGACGTCGCCGGTGTCCACCTCCACGTCCGCGCGGGGTGCCTGCAGGACCTGCGAGTAGGTCAGCAGGTCGTCGATGAGCGCCCGCATCCGGACGCTCGCCTCGACGATGTGCTGCATGTAACGCAGGCCCCGCTCGTCGAGGACGTCGGCGTAGCGGCGCTGGAGCTGGTCGACGTAGCCGGTCATGACGCGCAGCGGCTCGGACAGGTCGTGCGAGGCGACGTAGGCGAACTGGCCGAGGTCCCGGTTGGAGCGGGTGAGCGCTGCGTTCTGCCGGTCCTGAGCCACCCGGGTGCGATCGAGCTCCCTCGCCAGCGCCATCCGCTCGCTGATGTCCGCGACGGTGGTGGCGACGGCGACCACGCGGCCGTGCTCGTCGTGCAGCGGGGTCGCGCTGACGTTGACCGGGACGAGCGTGCCGTCACTGCGCCGGTGCCAGCTGTCGAAGCGCTCCACGCGCTCGCCGGACAACGCGGTGCGGTAGGCCTGCAGCAGCTCCTCGCGCGTCCCCGCCGGGAGCAGCTCGTCCGCCCGGTGGCCCACGATGTCGGACGCTGCGTAGCCGTAGATCCGCTCGGCCGCGGCGTTCCACGTCGTGACGACGCCCTCGACGTCCTGGCAGAAGATGGCGTCGGCGTGCACCTGCACGGCCTGCGCGAGCAGGCTGTCAGCTGCGACGCGGTCGATGCGGACGCTCTGGGCCGAGACGACGGGCATGACGGACCTCTTCCTTGCACAGCACGGTGCGTGCCTACCGCGCTCGCCTGCGGAGGGCGCGTCTGGTCCGCGACGAGGACAGGGTCGTGACCCGACGGTACGCCGGGACACCGGTCTTCGACGTGGATCGGTCAGACCTGCCGCTACCGTCCGCTGCATGAGCGTGCTCGCCCTCGACGTCGGCACCACCGGCGTCACCGCCCTGGTCGTCTCCGAGGCCGGCGCGGTGCTGCGGCGCGGCTACCAGGAGTTCCCCCAGCACTTCCCGCGCCCCGGTTGGGTGGAGCACGAGCCCGAGGAGATCTGGCAGGCGGTCCTCGCCGCCACCCGCGCCGCGCTCGCAGGCGCGCCCGCCGGCGACATCACGTGCGTCGGCGTCACCGACCAGCGCGAGACCGCGGTCCTGTGGGACCGGTCGACGCTGGCCGCCCCCCGGCGCGCGATCGTCTGGCAGGACCGTCGCACCACCGAGCTGTGCGAGCAGCTCAAGGATGCTGGCCTCGAGCCGCGTGTCGCCGAGCTGACCGGCTTGCGCCTCGACCCGTACTTCACCGCGACCAAGCTGTGCTGGCTGGCGAAGAACGACCCGCGGTCGTGGGAGGGCGTGACCGCCGGCCGGACCGCTGTCGGCACGGTCGACGCGTACGTCGTGGCGCGGCTGACCGGGGGGCGGCGCACCGTCACCGACGCCTCCAACGCCAGCCGCACGCTGCTGTTCGACCTGCGCACCGGCGCCTGGAGCCCGGAGCTGTGCGAGCTGTTCGGCGTGCCGATGTCGGCGCTGCCGGAGGTCGTGCCGTCGTACGGCGAGGTGGGCCGGACCGACCCGTCGGTGTTCCTCGGGCTCGACGTCCCGGTGGCCGGCATCGCCGGAGACCAGCAGGCAGCGCTGTTCGGGCAGGGCTGCTACGAGGCCGGCCGCAGCAAGTGCACCTACGGCACAGGCTCTTTCGTACTGGTGAACACCGGTGACGTGCCCGTCCTGTCGGAGCGGCTGCTCACCACGGTCGCGTGGATGAAGCCGGGGGGCGAGCTCGTCTACGCGCTCGAGGGCGCCGTGTTCGTCACCGGCGCCGCGGTCCAGTGGCTGCGGGACGGGCTGCAGGTCATCGGCAGCGCGTCGGAGGTCGAGGCGCTCGCCAAGACGGTCCCGGACAGCGACGGCGTCGTGTTCGTGCCGGCGCTCACCGGCCTCGGCGCACCGCACTGGGACCCCGACGCCCGCGGCACCGTCCTCGGCATCACGCGCGGGACGACGCGCGCCCACCTCGCGCGCGCGACCCTCGACGCCATCGCGTTCGAGGTGCGCGACGTGGTCGACGCCATGACCGACGAGGCGGGCATGTCGGTGCCCTGCCTCCAGGTCGACGGCGGCGCGTCCGCCAACGACCTGCTCTGCCAGCTGCAGGCCGACCAGCTCGGCGTGCCGGTCCAGCGGCCGCAGGTCCTCGAGACGACCGCGCTCGGAGCGGCGTTCCTCGCCGGACTCGGCACCGGCGTGTGGTCCTCGTCCGAGGAGCTCGTCGACACCTGGCAGCTCGACCGGCGCTTCGAGCCGGTGCCGGGGGCGCGCGAGGACGGGTCGCACGCCCGGTGGTCCCGCGCCGTCGAGCGGGCCAAGGGCTGGGGCTAGTCCGTCAGTCCCTGCTCGACGGCGTACCGGACCAGCTGCGCGCGGTTGTGCAGCTGGAGCTTGCTCAGGGTGTTCTGCACGTGGTTCTCGACGGTGCGGTGCGACAGCACGAGCCGCTCGGCGACCTGCTTGGCGGTCAGCCCCTTGGCGACCAGGCGGAGCACCTCGGTCTCGCGCGGCGTCAGCTTCGGCGCGCTGTCGTCGTCGGCGGTGCGGCGGTACTCCCCCAGCACCAGGCCGGCCAGCCCGGGCGTGAAGACGGCGTCACCCGCGGCGGTGCGGCGGACGGCGTCCACCAGCTCGGCGGCCGTCGCGGACTTGAGCAGGTAACCGCTGGCACCGGCCTTCACGGCCTCGAGCACGTCCTGCTGCTCGCCCGAGGCGGACAGGACCAGCACCTTCGTCGACGCGGAGACGGCCCGGGCGACCTCGACGCCGGACAGCCCGGGCATCTGCAGGTCGCAGACCAGCACGTCGGGACGGGTCGCGGCGCAGACGCGCACGGCCTTCTCGCCGTCGCCGGCGGTGCCGACGACCTCGAGGCCGGCGGCCGCCAGGTCGCGCTCGACGGCCTCCCGCCAGATCGGGTGGTCGTCCGCGACCACGAGACGCAGTGGCGTGTCGTCAGGAACGGAGTCGGGGGCTCGATCATCGAGGGACACGCAGCTCCACCTCCGTCCCCTGTCCTGGCGCGCTGTGCACCGCGACCGTGCCACCGAGGTCGCGCACGCGGCCGCGGATCGACTGCGCCACGCCGAGCCGGCCCTCGCCCTCGGCCGCGTCGAGGCGGCCGGCGGGGATGCCGGGGCCGTCGTCTCGGACGGTCACCGTCACCGCGTCCGGCTCGTCCTCGACCAGCACCCAGGCCTGCCCGCCGCCGTGCCGACGGGCGTTGTCGACGGCGGCACCGACCGCGGCAGCGAGCTCCGCAGCGGCCGCCGCGGGCAGCAGCACCGGGCCCGCCGGGGCGGCCAGGTGGACGTCCACGGCCCCCGGCAGCAGCGAACGCAGGTCCGCCTCCCCTGCCGCCACCACCAGTCCGCGGCCGCTGACGAGGCGTCGCAGCGCGGCCTCCTGGTCAGCGGCGAGAGCGGCCAGCTCCGGGTCGCCGGAGCGCCGGGACACGAGCGCGAGCGCCTGCAGCACGCCGTCGTGCACCGAACGCGACAGGCGCTCCCGCTCTGCTGCTGCGGACTGCAGCGCGACGGCCTCGGCGTACGCCGTCTGCGCCCGACGCGCCAGCTGCACGACGTAGCCGACGACCGCCCCCAGCAGCAGGAGCAGCACGACGCTGTTGACGGTGGCCTGCGCGAGGGTCCCCCGCTCCACGACGGCGCCGGCGCCGACGACGGCGGCCGCCAGCGCGCCGCCCGCCCAGCCGGCCCAGATCGCCCACGCGATGACCGGGGCGGCCGCCCAGCTGACGGTCAGGGTCGGGTCGCCGTCGCGGATCGCGTCGCCCTCGAGCACCGCCACGGAGGCCAGCAGGGCTGCGAGCGTCAGCGCGAGGTCGGCGACCAGGAGCGGCCAGCGGCGCAGGCGGGCGCGCGAGTAGAGGTACGCCGCTGACGCCGTCCAGACGACCATGCCCGCGAGCACCGCCCACCCGAGCGCCGGCCGGCGGTAGGTGTCCGTGTAGACCGCCATCGAACCGGCGGCGTACAGCAGCGCAGCGAGCCGGTAGACGGCCAGCGCGCGCCACAGCGCCGTGTCGAGGCGCATGCGCGGCTAGCTGGCGCGGCGGGCGGGAGCGGGGGCGTCGCTGACCATGGACTCGTGGGCCGCGGACCGGGCCTCGGCGATCTCGGCCTTGGCCTTGGTGGCGTACTGGTCGACGTACTCCTGGCCGGACAGGACCATCAGCTCGTACATGATCTCGTCGGTGATGGAGCGCAGCACGAAGCGGTCGCCCTCCATCCCGGTGTAGCGGGTGAAGTCCAGCGGCTTGCCGATGCGGACCTCGACGCGACGGCCGATCTTCGGCATGCCACCGCCGCCGGGCTGGATGTCGGACATGCCGATCAGGCCCACGGGGATGACCGGGACGCCCGCCTCGAGGGCCATGCGCGCGACACCCGTCTTGCCGCGGTAGAGCCGGCCGTCGGGAGAGCGCGTGCCCTCCGGGTAGAGGCCGAGCAGGTCGCCGTCCTGCAGGACCCGCAGGCCGGTGCGCAGCGCGGCCTCCGAGGCGGCGCCGCCGGAGCGGTCGATCGGGATCATGCCGACGCCGGAGAAGAACTGCCGGGACAGCCAGCCCTTCGGACCGCGACCGGTGAAGTAGTCGCTCTTCGCCAGGAACGTGACCCGCCGCGGGACCACCAGCGGGATGATGAAGTTGTCCAGGAACGTCGTGTGGTTGCCCGCGACGATGGCCGCGCCCTCGGGGGGCAGGTTCTCGGCACCCGTCACGTACGGGCGGAAAAGCAGACGCAGGATCGGGGCGAGCACGGCCTTGACCAGCCAGTAGCCCATCGCCCCTCCTCCGCTCGTGTGCGTACGACCCTAGTTGGGAGGCCTGTCCCGGAGCAACAGGCCGCACGGGCGACGCCGGCCGGTGCTGCGTGCGACCATGCCGGTGCGGCCAGGAGCGGTCGCGTCCCCGCTGTCGAGGAGCTCGTCGTGCCCACCCCTGTCCTGCCTGGTGCCGAGCCGGTCGACCTGCCCGGCGGACCGGTCGGCGTGCTGCTGTCGCACGGCTTCACCGGCACTCCGCAGAGCATGCGGCCGTGGGGCGAGCACCTCGCCGCCGCCGGCCTGACCGTGAGCGTTCCCCGCCTGCCCGGCCACGGGACGCGCTGGCAGGACATGAACCGCACCCGGTTCTCCGACTGGTACGGCGAGCTCGAGCGGTCCTTCGACGACCTGCGCAGCCGCTGCGAGAGCGTGTTCGTCATGGGCCTGTCGATGGGCGGCACCCTCACGCTGCGCCTGGCCGAGGAGCGGGCGGACCAGGTCGCCGGCATCGTCGTCGTCAACGCCTCGCTGGCCTCCGAGCGCAAGGACGTCAAGCTCGCCCCGCTGCTGTCCAAGGTGCTGCCCTCGATGCCCGGCATCGCCAGCGACATCAAGAAGCCGGGCGCCACCGAGCTCGCGTACGACAAGGTCCCGCTGCGCGCGCTGGTGTCACTGCAGAAGGCGTGGCCGGTCGTGTGCGGCGACCTGTCGCGGATCACGTGCCCGGTGCTCGTCTACCGCAGCCGCACCGACCACGTGGTCGAGCCGATCAGCGGCCGCGTCCTGATGCAGGGCCTGACCGGCGGCACCGTCGAGGAGCGCGTGCTGGAGGACAGCTACCACGTGGCCACGCTGGACAACGACGCCCCGACGATCTTCGAGGGCAGCCTCGAGTTCGTCCGCGCGCACGCCCCCGCCGCGGCCTGACATGGACACACCGTCCTCCGGCCGCCGGGACAACGGGCTGCAGTCCGCCGACTGGGGCGCCCTGGTCGACCTCGACCCGCGGCTGTCCGAGGCGCTGCTGAGCAGCCTCGCGAGCGCAGGCGTGCCGGCGTACGTCGAGCCGGCCGCGGGCTCGAACGCCTGGACGCGCGCCGTCGAGCTGCCCGACCGCCCGCTCGACCGGCTGTGGGTCGCGCCCGAGAAGGCCGACGCCGCACGCGCTGTCGTCAGCACCGAGGTCGCCGACCTCACGGCCCTGCTGGCCGAGTCCGACCCCGGCGCCACCGCCCACGGCCTGGTGCAGGCCGTCCCGCGCACTGCTGCTGCGCGGGTGCTGACCCCGCCGGTGCTGCCCGACCCGCCGGCCCGCGGCCCGGCTGCGGTTGCACCGGAGCCGCCCGCGGCGTCGTCGGGGGCCGAGGACCCGGACGAGGTCTGGCGCCAGATCGTCGAGGGCTTCAGCAAGGAGGCCGACTCCCCCGTGCCGCCGTGGCCCGTGGTCGAGGACGTCGAGCAGCCCCGCCGCACGTGGACGACCCGGCCGGAGCGGTCCGGGGACGACGAGCAGCCGCCCCGCCGCCGCCGGACCGACGCGGCCGCCGAGCAGGAGGGCGCCCTGCCGGACTGGGTCGAGCCGGAGGCGCTCGAGGACGAGGGGCACTACGTCCCGCCGCCCCCGCCGCCGGTCCCCCGCCTCGCGCCGCAGAAGCTCGCGGCCGCTGCGGTCGTGCTGGCCGGGCTGCTGCTGATGTTCGCGCCCGGAGCGCTGCTCCAGCCCCGTACGGCCGGAGTGGGCCTGTTCGGCGTGCTGCTCACCCTCTGCGGCGTCGGCGCGCTGGTCTGGCTCATGCGGGACACCCCGGCCGACAGCGGCCCGGACGACGGCGCGGTCGTGTGACGTCCACCGAGGTGCTCGAGACCCGGGGTCACCTGATGGACAGCGGCGTGCTGGCGCGGGTGCTCGACGATGTCCTGGCGTACGGCGGCGACTACCGCATCGACCGGCTCGACGTGGGGCGCGCGCACGAGGACGAGTCGTACGCCCGGATCAGCGTGTCCGCGGACGACGACGCGTCGCTCGCACGACTGCTCATGCGGCTGCAGGCGCACGGCGTCAACCAGGTCGACCCCGGCGAGGCCGTGCTGCGCGAGGTCGAGCGCGACGGCGTGTTCCCGGACGACTTCTACTCGACCACCAACCTCGAGACCGTGGTCCGCATAGGCGCTACCTGGGTCCCTGTCGAGCAGCCCGAGATGGACTGCGGCCTGCTCGTCGCAGGCGGGCGGGTGCGCACGGTGCCGGTCAGCGACGCGAAGGCCGGCGACACCGTCGTCTGCGGCGCGGGCGGCGTGAAGGTGGTCCTGCCGCTGCGCGACCACAGCGTGGAGGACGACTCGTTCGGGTTCATGGGCTCGTCGGTCTCCAGCGAGAAGCCGCAGTCCCTGCTGCTGCGCCAGATCGCGCAGCAGATGCGCGAGGTGAAGCAGGACGGCGGCAAGGTCCTGTGGGTCGGCGGTCCGGCCGTCGTCCACACCGGCGCCGCGCCGGCCATGGTCGCGCTGGTCGAGGCGGGCTACGTCGACGTGCTGTTCGCCGGCAACGCGCTGGCCACGCACGACATCGAGGCGTCGCTGTACGGCACCTCCCTGGGCGTCGACCTCGCTGCCGGCAAGGGCGTGGAGCACGGCCATGAGCACCACATCCGCGCGATCAACCGGATCCGCAAGGCCGGGTCGATCCGCGCAGCCGTCGACCAGGGCGTGCTCACCGGCGGCGTGATGCACGCGATGGTCACGCACGGCAAGACGTTCGTGCTGGTGGGCTCGGTGCGCGACGACGGCCCGCTGCCGGACGTGCACACCGACGTGATCGTCGGTCAGCGGGCGATGCGCGCCGAGCTGCCGGGGGTCGGCTTCGCGATCATGGTCGCGACGATGCTGCACTCCATCGCCACCGGCAACCTCCTCCCCGCCTCGGTGCCCCTGGTGTGCGTCGACATCAACCCCGCCACCGTCACCAAGCTCGCCGACCGCGGGTCCGCGCAGGCGGTCGGGATGGTCACCGACATCGGGCTGTTCCTCGAAGGGCTCGCCCGCGAGCTGGTGCCCGGCTACCGGCCCTGACCGTCCCGCTTCCCGCTTCCCGCGGCGTGTGGTCGTTCTGAGGGCTGATCGAGGCCTCTCGGCGACCACGCGCGGCGGGGAAGCGGTGTGTGCCGGCCGCTTCCCCGCCGGGCTGGTCGCCGTACGCCCGCTGAAGCCGCCTCGAGCGACCACCCGAGCGGGGAAGCGCCCCTGCCCTCACCTCAGCGCCGACTCCGCTGATCATCCGCAGCATCAGTGCGCAAGACCGCTCGATCGCGCCCCTCATGCGCACCGATCCTGCGGATGATCAGCGGGGGTGGAGGTCCACCACGACCGGCAGGTGGTCGGTCACCGGCGGCACCCGGGGCACCTCCACGGCAGTGACCTCGAAGGAGGCGGCGACGAACACCGCGTCGATCCGCCGCCGGGGCGCGCTCAGCGGGAACGTCGGGCCGCACGCCGCCGCCACGTCCACCAGCCCGTCGGACAGCGCCCGCCACGCGGGTCCGCCCGGCTGCTCGTTGAGGTCGCCCGCGACGACGTCGACGGGGCCGAGCCCCCGCAACTGTGCTGCCGACGCCAGCCGAGCGACGGCCTCCAGGTCGAGGTGCGTACCGAGGACCGTGAGCCGGTGGCCGTCCACCTCGAGGGAGGCGCGCACGGCGCCGCGCCGGTGCAGGCCGGGGTGCTTGGGCAGGCGTACGGCCTGCGAGGACAGCACCCGGACGGACGCCGAGACCAGCAGCAGGTTGCCCGCGGCGGACGCTCCCCCGACCACCCGCACCAGACCGGCCCGCCGGGCCAGGCGTGCGTTCGCGCACCGCGACCCGAGCAGGCGGGGGGCCTCCTGCACGAGCGCGATGTCGGGCCGCAGGTCCCGCAGGACGGCGGCCACGCCGGCGCTGTCATCGCGCAGGGAGCGGACGTTCCAGCTGACGACCCTCACCGAGGGCCGGCTGCGGTCAGGCGGAGGGCGTCAGTCAG
>JBKJQM010000046.1:0-4257 GCA_046594005.1 Mycobacteriales bacterium | reverse complement strand
CAGCAGCACCAGGGAGAGCACCGCGAGGGACCAGGCCGCGGTCTGGGCGACGTTGTACCGGGTGAACAGCCCCTGCCCGTCGACGACGAGCGGCAGCAGCAGCGCGGTGCCGACGATGCCGACGCCCATCCACAGGGCGGTCCGGCCCTGCGGCAGCGGGAGCACCGGCACGGGGGCGAGCCCACCGTCGGAGACGTCGGAGCGGCCCGAGCGGGGGAACAGCAGCAGCGCCCCGAGCACGAACGCCAGCGCGGTCAGCTCCTCGACGCCGCGGATGCTCGGGAACCTCGACAGCAGCTGGACGACCACGGGCTGCGCGATGCCGAGGGCGAGGCCACCGGCGAAGGTCAGCGGCAGCGAGGTGAGCCGGCCGACCAGCGCCGCAGCCAGGGCCTGCACCGTGAAGATGACCAGCGTCGTCGTGTCGAGCTTGCCGAGCAGCGGCGTGACGAGAACGCCCGCCAGGCCGCTGATCCCGCCGCCGATCCCCCAGGCGACCAGCTGCACTCGTGCGACGCGGATGCCGAGCAGCCGGGCGGCGTCGGGGGCCTCGGCGACGGCACGCGTCGAGGTGCCGAGTGCGGTGCGCTGGAAGAACACCGCGAGCAGACCGGCCAGCACGGCCGCCACCAGCAGCACCAGCGCCTGCTCGTTGGAGATCAGCAGCACGCCGGCCTCGACCAGGTTGCCGCCGGGGAACGGCCGTGCGAAGTCCTGCCCGCCCACCGCCACGCCGTAGATGCGGCCCACGGCGCCCTGCAGCAGCAGCAGCCAGCCGAGGGTGACGATGGTGCGCGGCAGCGTGCCCCGCACGGGTCGCACGGACAGCTCGATCAGGATGCCGAGCAGCACGCCCATCGCCACGGCGAACGGCGCCGTCAGCAGGTCCGGCACGCCGTGCTCGGCCAGCGTGCTGGCGAAGTAGGCGGACGCGAGCCCGATGGCGCCGGTGGCGAAGTTGAAGACGCGCGAGGTCTTGTAGACGATGACGATGCCCATGGCTGCCAGGGCGTACATGGCCCCCAGCGGGATGCCGCCGACGGCGAGTGCGAGGTAGAGCTCCACGGCTGCGTCTCCCTACCCGTAGGTCTTGTCGTCGCAGGCGTAGGCCTTGTACTTCTGCACCTGACCGCCCTTCACGCGCCCGAGCTGCAGGCACCGGTTGATGTCGTGGCCGGGGCTGCCCTTGCCGAAGCGCAGCGGCGGGGTGAGCGAGCCCCCGATCGTGCCGGGCACGGCGTCCATGACGCGCAGCAGGTTGGCGCGGGTGATGTCGTCGCCCATCCGCTGCACCGCCTCGACGAACACCTTGGCGCTGATCCAGCCCGCGAGGCCGAGGTAGCTGATCTGCGCCTTCCCGCCGAACTGCGCACGCACCGTCGTGACGTAGTCCTGCACCTCGGCGGACGGGTCGTTGACGAAGGCGAAGTCGCTGGCGACCAGGGTGCCCTCGGTGGTGCTCCCCTGCCGGACGGTCGGGTCCACGAACAGCGGGTCGGCGACGTGCACGGGCCTGTAGTTCTGCCGGTCCATGGACTGCTGCAACCGGTTGTACGCGGTCTGGTCGATGAGGGTCGTGATGCCGTCGACGCCCCCGAGGCGGAACTGCGTGACGACGTCGTCGTAGGACGCCTTGGTCACGTCGACCACCACGATGTCGTCCGGGTCGACCGTCTTGCCGGCCGCCTTCAGCCCGTCGGTGAACGCCTGCCGCTGCGCCGCGTTGGCCTCGGCCGCGCCGCCGATGAAGATGACGCCCGGCTTGGTGACGCCGTTCTCCTGACCGAGGAAGCGGCCCATCTCGTAGCCGAAGTGGCCGCTCTGCATGATGTAGGCGTACGGCGACTTGTACTCCGGCCGGGTGCCGTAGCCCCCGATGAGCGGGATCTTGTTCTGCTCGAGGAACGGCACGATCGACTGCTCGGTGAGTGGCGCCTGCCAGGCCGCGAACGCGAACACCCCGTCGGCGAGCAGCTGCTGCGCCTGCTGCCGTCCCCGGGCCGCGTCGAGCTGGTCGTCGCGCAGGTCCAGCACGATCTTGTGGCCGTTGACGCCGCCCTTCTTGTTGACGCGGTCGAGGAACGCCTTGGTGCCCTGCGCGCTCGCGGTGAAGTTGATGGCCCCGGTCTGGGTGACGATCGCGCCCACCTTGATGGGCGCGCCCTTGCTGACCTTGGCCGGTCCGACTGCCGGCGCGTCCGGGCCGCCACCGGTCGTGGTCGTCGTCCCGCCGCCGGTCGTCGTCGTCGTGCCGGCGGTGCCTGCCGTGCCCGCGACGGCGGCCGCCGTGGCCCCCGGCGTGGCCCGCTCCGCCGTGACCGTGAACTCGTCGGCGGTGCTGCTGGTGACGACGGTGGTCCGCTCGTCGTCGAGCCCGTTCACCAGCACCAGCCCGAAGGCGGCCGCCGCGAGGAGCTGGAGCGCGAACAGCGCTGCCAGCAGGCGATCTCGTCCGCTGAGCACTACGCCTCCACCTGAGCCGCGGGGGTGAACAGCTCGCCGAGGAACGCGACCAGCAGCCGCTCGCGCAACCGCGGCGACATCGCCTCGAGCAGCGCGTTGATGCCTGCCATGCGGTCGGGCAGCCCGGCGCCGGGCTCGATGCCCGCCATCGGCAGCAGCGTGCCGAGTACGTCGTCGGGGAGCTCGTCGGGGTCCAGCGACCGGACGGCCTCGAGCAGCGCCGGGTCCAGCCCGGTCTGCGCGGAGCGTGCCGTCTCGACGCAGGCAGTCAGGTCGGCGAGCAGCGCGTCGACGTGCTGATCGCTGGAGGCGGTGAGGGTGAGGTGGATGCTGGCCGGCAGGTCGCGGTAGCCGAGCTGCGCCTGGACGTACCAGCCGCGGGCGGCCATCTCGTCGCACACCTCGAAGACGTCCACGCCCGGCTCGCCCGCCATCGCGACCAGCGCCATCTCCGGCTCGCCGAGCACGCGCAGGCCCGGCACGTCGGCGATCCCCTTCACCAGCCGGTCCTTCGCGGACAGCGTCTGCGCGGCCAGCTCGCGGTAGCCCTGCTCCCCCACCGCGTGCAGCGTCGCCCAGGCCGCGGCCAGCGGGCCGCCGCTCTTCGTCGACTGCACCGTCGCGTTGATCATCGTGTAGCCGGTCCAGTCGGCGCACGCGTAGAACTGCTTGCTGCGCATGGCCGGATCGGCGTACAGCACGACGCTCGCGCCCTTCGGCGCGTAGGCGTACTTGTGCAGGTCGACCGACAGGCTGGTGACCCCGGGGACCGAGAGGTCGAAGGGCGGGACCTCGACGCCGAGGTCGCGGAAGTACGGCAGAAGCCAGCCGCCGATGCAGCCGTCGACGTGCAGGGGCAGGTCGTGCTCGAGGGCGAGCCGGCCGATCTCCTCGACCGGGTCGATGACCCCGTGCGCGTACGACGCGGCGCTGGCGACCAGCAGCACGGTGCGGTCCGTGACCGCCGCGCGCACGGCGTCTGTCGTCACGCGGAACGACACCGGGTCCACGTCGACCAGGACGGCCTTGAGACCGAGGTAGTGGCAGGCCTTCTGGAACGCGGCATGGGCCGTGACCGGCAGGACGACCTCGGGCTCGATCACCTGCGGACGGTGCGTGCGCGCCCAGTCCCGGGCCGCCTTGACGGCCAGGATGATCGACTCGGTGCCCCCGCTCGTGAAGCTGCCGACCGTGCCGGGCCCACCGCCGAGGTGCTCGGCCGTGATGGCGACGACCTCGTTCTCCATGCGCAGCAGCGACGGGAAGACCGTCGGGTCCAGGCCGTTCACGTCGAGGAAGCTCGCGTAGACCTCGTGCGACAGCTCGTCGACGTCCGGGCGGCCCGCGTCGTAGACGTAGGCGAAGGTGCGGCCGCCGCGTGCAGCGAGGTCGCCGGCGCGGTAGTCGGCGAGGCGCCCGAGGACGTCCTCCCGGGACAGGCCGGTCGGGGGCAGGAGGCTCATGGGACGGGGACCTCTTCGGGAGCGGGTGCGGACAGGCGGGCGTCGGTCGCGGCGTAGCGCCGCAGGAGCGGGACGGACAGCAGTACGAGAACGGCGGGCAGGACGGAGAAGCCGAGGACCAGCCCGGTGAGGGCGCTGCCCGGCTGGTCGACGCGCTCGTCGGCGGCCGAGCTGACGAAGCCGGTCAGCGCGAGCAGCCCGCCGTACAGCGCCGGGCCGAGGGCGAAGCCAACCGTCTCGCCGCCCTGCCAGACCCCGGTGAAGACGCCTGCGCGCGAGCTGCCGGTCAGCGTCAGCGCGTCGGGCAGCATCGAGTACGGGAACAGCTGCA
>JBKJQM010000486.1:0-8662 GCA_046594005.1 Mycobacteriales bacterium | reverse complement strand
CTGCGCAACGGGCCGTTCGTCGCCTGGGGCGGCGACGTGCTCCTCACCTCATGACGCGTCCCGAGCCCGTCCCGTACGCCGGCTTCGGCGGTCGTGTCGGCCGCACCTTCGCCGGCTCGGAGCCGTCCTGGCCCGAGCGGCCCCAGCGCGAGGGTGCGCCCAACGTCGTCATCGTGCTGGCCGACGACCTGGGGTTCGCCGACCTGGGCTGCTACGGCTCCGAGATCGACACGCCCCACCTGGACGCCTTGGCCGCGCGGGGCCTTCGCTACACGGACTTCCACTCGACGCCGATGTGCTCGCCGACCCGCGCGGCGCTGCTCACCGGCCGCAACTCGCACTCCGTCGGCATCGGCCACGTCGCCCACTCCGACCCCGGCTTCCCCGGCTACGCGATGGAGCTGTCGGACGACTGCGTGACCACGGCCGAGGTCCTGCGCGACGCCGGCTGGGCGACGCTCATGGTCGGGAAGTGGCACCTGGCCAAGGACTCCGACTGCTCAGACGCCGGGCCCCGGCACTCCTGGCCGTGCCAGCGCGGGTTCGACCGCTTCTACGGCTTCCTCGACGGGTTCACCAACCTGCACCACCCGCACCGCCTGGTGCGCGACAACACGGCGGTCGAGGTCGACGCCTACCCGCCGGGCTACTACTTCACCGACGACATCACCGACGAGGCCATCTCGATGGTGAAGGGCGTCAAGGCGTCCGACCCCAGCAAGCCGTTCTTCCTCTACATGGCCCACGGGGCGGTGCACGCGCCGCTGCACGCCAAGCCCGACGACATCGCGAAGTACGCCGACCGCTACGGCGAGGGCTGGGACGGGCTGCGACGGGCGCGGTTCGCCCGGATGCTCGAGCTCGGGGTCCTGCCCGCCGACACGGTGCTGCCACCGCGCAACTCCGAGGCGGGCGACGACGTCGTCGCGTGGGACGACCTGCCGCCCGAGCAGCAGCAGCTGTTCGCCCGCTACATGGCTGTCTACGCCGCGATGGTGGACAACGTCGACCAGCAGTTCGGCCGGCTGTGCGCCGCGCTGGACGAGCTGGGCGAGCTGGACAACACGCTGTTCCTGTTCACGTCCGACAACGGCGCCAGCCGAGAGGGCGAGGCGGAGGGCACGACCGCCTACTACTCGCACCTGCTCGGCAGCGTCGACACCGCGGCCGACCTCGCCCGGTTGGACGAGATCGGCGGCCCCACCACCACGCCGCACTACCCACGCGGCTGGGCGATGGCGTCGGGCACGCCCTTCCGCCTGTACAAGATCAACACCCATGCCGGCGGCCACTCGGTGCCGATGCTCATGGCCGGGCCCGGGCTGGAGCACGCCGCCGGCCAGCTGCGTCGCCAGTGGACGCACGTCACCGACGTGCTGCCGACGCTGCTCGACCTGCTGGGCCTCGACCTGCCCGAGCAGCGCCAAGGGACGCCGGTCGCGGCGCTCGCGGGCACGAGCTTCGCCGCGACGCTGCGCGACCCGGACGCGCCGTCGCTCCACCGGGAGCAGGTGTTCGAGATGACCGGGCACCGCGGGATGTACCGCGACGGCTGGGAGGTCGTCACCCGGCACCAGCCCCTGACGCCGTTCGACGACCGGGAGTGGGAGCTGTACGACCTGCGGGCCGACCGCACCGAGACGCGCGATCTCGCGGCGCAGGACCCCGCCCGCGTGGCGGAGCTCGCGGCCGCGTGGGACGCCGCAGCGCGCGCCCACCAGGTGCTGCCGCTCGACGAGGGCAGCGGCCTGAAGTACCTGCGCCGTCCGCCACGCACCGAGGTGTTCGACCGCCCGGTCGTGCTGCTTCCCGGGACGCCGCAGCTGGAGCGCTGGCGCTCGCAGCGGCTCATCTGGTGCCGGTCGTTCCACGTCGACGTCGCCCTGTCGTACGCAGCAGGGGACGCCGGCGTCCTGGTCGCGCACGGCGACCAGGGCGGCGGTTATGCGCTGTTCGTCGAGACGGGCACCTTCAGACTGGTGTTCAACGACGGCCGCGGCCGGGTGCGCGAGGTCGATGGCGGGCCGGTGCCAGAGGGCGACACGGTGCTGGCCGTGGAGTTCGACGCCGCCAGCGGTGGCACGTGGACCGCGCGCCTGCTCGTCGACGGCGAGCCACGCGGCTCCGCCGAGGGCCTGCCGCTGCTGTTCCCGATGTCGCCCTTCGAGGGCATCAGCGTCGGCACGGACCGCAAGTCGCCGGTGTCCTGGCGGTTGTGGGAGGCGTACGGCT
Source organism: Mycobacteriales bacterium (assembly GCA_046594005.1). Classification (GTDB taxonomy): domain Bacteria; phylum Actinomycetota; class Actinomycetes; order Mycobacteriales; family SCTD01; genus SCTD01. The sequence continues at coordinate 6,430 of JBKJQM010000486.1, read as the reverse complement.
GCTTCCCGTTCAGCGGCGGGCTGACGTCCGTGACGTACGTACCGGGCGATCCGGCGCCCGACTCCCCCGTCCGGATGCTCGAGCTGCTGCGCGAGCTCGGCTCGCGCTTCGAGTAGCCGTGCTCGACCTGGTGGAGGTCCCCGCCGGCACCTCGTGCCAGGGCTCCGACCGGCACTACCCGGAGGAGCGCCCTGCCCGCGAGGTCCAGGTCGAGGCGTTCCGCGTGGCCCGCACGCCGACGACGGTCGAGCAGTTCGCGGCGTTCGTCGACGCCACCGGCTACCTCACCCGCGCTGAGCGCGACCTCGGCGGATCGGCGGTCTTCACGCCCCCGCGAGGTCCGGTCGACCTCAGGGACCCGCGGGCCTGGTGGACCTGGGTGACCGGCGCGTCGTGGCGAGCACCCGACGGACCGGGCTCCGACGTCACCGGCCGCGAGCAGCACCCGGTCGTGCACGTCGTGCTGGAGGACGCCCGCGCCTTCGCCGCCTGGGCCGGCCTGCGACTGCCGCACGAGCGGGAGTGGGAGCACGCCGCGCTCGGCGGGCAGCCCAGCCCGGGGGACGGAGCGCCGGTCGACGCCGTCGTCTGGCGGGGCGAGTTCCCCTGGCGCTCCGACGGTCCCGCGGGGACGCGCCCGGTCGGGACGCACCCGCCGAACGGGTACGGCCTGCTCGACGTGCTCGGCAACGCCTGGGAGCTGGTCGACACCGCCTGGTCGTCCCAGCACGCGGCGACGTCCTGCTGCGCGCCGCCTGCGCCCGACGCCGGTGCACCAGGTGTGGCGAAAGGCGGCAGCTTCCTGTGCGCGTCGTCGTACTGCGCGCGCTACCGCCCGGCCGCGCGCATCCCGGTCGCGGCCGACTCCCCCACCGCCCACGTCGGCTTCCGCTGCGCAGGACCCTCGCCCGAGTGACCCCGCTCTGATAGAACGTGTTCTACCAATCGAGGGGGTGCGAGTGACCGACGCCGACGACGCGGTGCTGACCGGCAAGGCCTGGCGCGAGTTCTGCCAGGCACTGGAGAAGGCCGGCGAGGTCGTCCTGCGCGACACCGCGCCCGCAACGCCGCTGGACCGCGCCGAGGGCTACCGCTACCTCACCCGGCTGCTCCGCAACGCGCTCTACGCCACGATCGAGAACAGCGACGCCGACCGGCCGCGCATGCAGGGCCTGGACCTCGTCAAGATCGGTGCGGACAATCCGGACAACGTCTACCACTCGGCGCCCGTCACCGGCCGCAACACCTACCGCATCCGCGGCACCCGCGGCTCCATCGCGTACGTCAGCGTCGGCAGCAAGGCCAACCGCTACGCCAAGGACGGGACCATGGCGTCCACGGGCGAGCTGCGCAACGACGACCTGGTCGTGTCCCCGGACGGCACCGTCGAGATCCTCGTGAGCGCCACGCCGCAGGAGGGCAACTGGCTGCCGCTGGCCGAGGACAGCACGATGATCGTGCTGCGCGAGTCCTACCTGGACCGCACCACCGAGGTCCCGGGCTCGTACACGATCGAGAACCTCGCGGACGTCCCGCCGCCCGGACCGCTCGACCCGAAGCACCTGGTCCGCTCGCTGCAGCGCGCAGCGATGGGCGTGCACGGCACCGCTGCCACCTTCGCTGCCTGGACCGAGCTGTTCATGACCCGGCCGAACGAGCTGCCCGACTGGGGCCAGGACATGTTCCAGCGGGCCGGGGGCGACCCGGAGATCTTCTACCTGCACGGCTACTGGGCGCTCGAGCCCGGACAGGCCTGGGTGATCGAGACCGCCGTCCCCGACTGCCCCTACTGGAACTTCCAGCTGGACAACTGGTGGATGGAGTCCATGGACTGGGACAGGCGCATCACCGTGAACAAGCACACCGCGCACCTCGAGGACGACGGCCGGCTGGTGCTGGTGGTCGCCGCCGAGGACCCCGGCTACGGCAACTGGATCGACACCACCGGGCACGCCACCGGCACCGCGCTGCTGCGCTGGGTCGGCACGGACGACCACCCGCTCCCGACCTGCAAGGTCGTGGAGCTGGCCAGGAGCGCGTCGTGACGGCCGCGACATCCACCCTCAAGGTCGACGACCTGATCGACGCCGCCCGCACCAAGACCGGCCTTCCCGACTTCGGCGACGAGTGGTTCCGCGAGCCACTGGGCGTCCTGGTGCACAGCCTGAACGACGAGGCGGGCCTGTCCGACCTCGGCCTCGACATGACGCGCCGCCGCCTGGTCGCTCTGCTGGTCGACCGGCTGCGGCTGCGGGCCTACCAGGCGGCCAACCCGGAAGTGCGGGACGTCGAGGTCGTGGTCGCTGCCGAGATCTGCGGCCTGCCGCGCACCGGCTCGACACTGCTGCACCGGCTGCTGGCCGCCTCGCCGCAGCTGACCAGCACGGCGTCGTGGGAGTGCTCCTACCCGCTGCCCTTCCCAGGCGAGGGCCCGGACGCCGCCGAGCGCAAGGCGCGCGCCAAGGCCGGCATGGAGGCCTTCCTCGAGCTGTCACCGGACTTCGGCGACCTGCACACCGTGACGTGGGACGGCCCCGAGGAGGACGTGATCCTCGTCGACAGGTCCTTCACGTCGATGACCTACGACTCGTTCTACTGGGTGCCGACCTACGGCGTCTGGCTGCGCGGCTACGACCAGTCGCGGGCGTACGACGAGCTGCGGGAGTGGCTGCAGGTTCTGCAGCACCAGGACCCGACCCGTGATGCGAAGCGCTGGGTGCTTAAGTCCCCGCACCACCTGACCGCTGCTGCGACGGTCCTGGACGCCTTCCCCGAGTGCAAGATCGTGATGACCCACCGCTCCCCCGTGCAGGCGGTCCCGTCGTACGCGTCCATGGTCAGCACCATGACCGCGCAGTACAGCGACAAGGCCGACCCGACGTCGATCGGGCGCTACTGGAACGACCGCTTCCGCGAGACGCTCGTGGAGCGCTTCCCGGAGGTCCGGGAGGCCCGGCCGCATCGCTTCGTCGACGTGCACTTCAAGGCCATGCTCTCGCAGCCGCTCGTCGAGGCGAGGCGTGTCTTCAGCGACCTGGGGCTCACCCCCGGGCCAGCGGACGACGCGGCGTGGCAGGCGTACCTGGAGCAGAACGCCCAGGAGCGGCACGGCTCGCACAGCTACACCGCTGGTGACTTCGGCCTGTCGGACGACCAGCTCGCGCGCGACTTCGCGCCCTACGTGGAGGCCTACCTGTGATCCTGTCCGACTCCGTCGTCGTTATCACCGGGGTCGGCCCCGGCCTCGGCGCCAAGCTCGCCACCCGCGCCGTCGCCGAAGGGGCGAAGGTCGTCATGGCCGCCCGCTCCACCGGCGTGACCGAGCAGATCGAGAAGGAGACCGACGGCGCAGCCGTGGGCGTGCAGTGCGACGTGCGCAAGGAGGAGGACTGCCAGCGCGTGATCGACACCGCGGTCGAGCGCTTCGGCAAGGTCACCGGTCTGGTGAACAGCGCGTACGCGCACCCCGGGTTCTTCGACCTGCTCGAGACGCCCGAGAAGGGGCTGCGCCGGTCGATGGACGTCATCCTGCACGGCTCGCTGCAGATGACCAGGCTCGCGGTCCCGCACATGGTCGCGGCCGGTGGCGGCTCGATCGTCAACGTCGGCACCATGACGACGCGCAAGCCGATGCAGGGCGAAGGTGGCTACGCCGTGGCCAAGGCCGCGATGACCGCTGCCACGCAGTTCCTGGCCCTCGAGCTGGGGTCGAAGAACATCCGCTGCAACCAGGCGATCATGGGCTGGCTGGACGGTCCGGGCGTGCGCTTCTACCTGACGATGACCGCGGAGCAGAAGGGCATCTCGGAGCAGGACGTCTACGACGACATCGCCTCGCGCAACCCGCTCGGCCGCATCCCCACCGACGAGGCCTGCGCCGGCGCGATCCTCTTCCTGCTGTCGCAGTACGCCTCGGAGGTCACCGGAGCTGTCCTCGACGTCAACGGCGGGGAGTACATGCCGGCATGACGGGCGCCGAGCTCAACGACACGTCCATCGCCAGCATCACCGTCGAGATCGACGCGCCGCAGTCACTCGTGTGGGACGTCCTCGTCGACTACGCCGCCTATCCGGAGTGGAACCCGTACACCGTGCGGGTGGACACCGAGCTGGTCGTCGGGGCCGACGTGGTCCTGCACCTCCCCGACCCGGCCAAGCCGGGCGAGACGTTCACGACCCACGAGTACATGCGGGTCATCGACGCCCCGCACCACCTGCAGTACGACACGGGGGAGTCGATCCCCGGCATCTTCGCGGTCCGCGACCAGTGGGTGGAGGACCTCGGGGACGGGCGCTCCAGCTACCGGACCACCGACGTCTTCAGCGGCGAGTACGCGCAGGTCGCCTTCGACCTGCAGGGCGCCTGGGTGCAGGCCGGCTTCGACTCCGTGGCGCAGGCCCTCAAGGTGCGTGCCGAGCTGCTGCAGGCGACGCGCTCCTAGCCCGGCTCCGCGCACACGTCGCACGGCGGCGCCGCCGGCGCACGTCCCGCCGCCAGCAGCGCCCGCCAGGCGACGGCGTCGTGCTGCGCAGGCGCGGTCGCCTCGAGGAAGTGCTCGACGGCGGCCACGAACCGGTGCGGGCTGGTGCGGTGCGGCTGGTGCCCGGCGCGTGCGACGACCTCGAGCTGCACGGACGGCATCGCCGCGGCGGTCGCGCGCGCGTGCGCCACGGGCAGGATCGGGTCCCGGTCGCCCCAGACCAGCAGCGTCGGGACGGTAGCCGCCAGGTAGAGCCGGTCCGCGCTGCTGACGCTCTGCCCGCGCAGGTCCACGACGCTGCGCAGCGTGCGCAGGAACGCCGACCGCGTCGAGCGGTCGCGCAGGCCGCCCCAGACGTGCCGGACCTCGTCGACGTCCCACGGGTCCACGAGACCGAGCCTCGCCGCGACCTCGGCGGCGAGCAGCACCGGGAGCCGTACGTGCGGCAGGACGGACGCGGCGATGACGGGGCCGGCGCCCGGTACCGCAGCCAGCCGGAGCAGCGGGGTCACCTCGCTGCCGAGTCCTCCGCTGGCGACGAGGACCAGGCGCTCGCACAGCTGCGGGTACTGGTAGGCGAACTGCTGCGCGATGCCGCCGCCCAGGGAGTGCCCCACGACAGTGGCCGTCTCGACGCCGAGCAGGCACAGCAGGTCGCGCATCCCGTTGGCGAAGCCGCCGACCGAGTAGTCCGCGCGCGGCTTGTCCGAGTCGCCGTGGCCGAGCAGGTCGGGTGCGATGACGGTGCGGTGCGCGGCGAGCAGCGGCAGCACCTCGGTCCACGTGCGCGAGCTGTCGCCGATGCCGTGGACGAGCAGCAGCGCGGGGGCGGTGCCGGGCTCCGGGCCCGCGATCCGGTAGGCGCGGCGGTGCCCGTGCACCGTCACGACCTCACGACGCACCCGGACCGTCTCCCGCACGAGCTGCACCCGTGCACTCTGCACCGTGCGTGTTGCGGACCGGTTACGTCGCCAGATCCGGCGGGAAGCCACCGGTGGCGACCGGTCCCCAGCGCTCGACCGTCACGCGCAGCAGGGACTTCCCCTGCCGCACCATGGCGGCGCGGTAGTCGTCCCAGTCCGGGTGCTCGCCGGAGATGCTGCGGTAGTAGTCGACGAACGGGTCCAGCGCCTCAGGCAGGTCGAGCACCTCAGCGGTCCCGTCGACCTGCACCCACGGGCCGTCCCAGTCGTCGGACAGGAAGCACAACGACACCGACGGGTCCCGGCGGGCGTTGGCGGTCTTGGCGCGCTGCGGGTAGGTCGCGACGACGACTCGGCCCTCGGCGTCAACGCCGGCCGACACCGGCGAGAGCTGCGGCGAACCGTCCCGGCGGCGGGTCAGCAGCAGCGCGTGGTGGCGGGGGCGGAGGAAGGCGAGGAGCTCCTCGCGGGAGACGTGGTCGGCAGTCGCAGTACGGGGCATGGCCCCAGTGTCACCTGCGCTCGAAGTTGTGGAAGTACGAGCGCTCCTCGACCCGCTCGGCGAAGCGCCAGCCGGTCTCGCCGCGGACCAGTCGGTCGACGTACCAGAGCCCGACGAAGAAGACGTGCTGATCGTCGACGACCATCGGGTTGAAGCAGATGGTCCGGGCCGTCGCGGTGTCGCCGTCGACCTCGACGACCGGCAGCGCCATGAGGTGCTGGGTCCCCTTGAACATCGGGAGCACCTCGGCGTTGTAGGCCTTGTGCTCAGGAAGCGTGCCCTTGATCCCGCCTGTCTCGGTGTAGTCGAGGACCGCGTCCGCCGTGAACAGCGGGTCCAGGTCGTCCCACGCCCGCCGGTCGATCGCCGAGCTGTACCGCGTGATGAGGTCGGCGATCTCCATGCGGTCGGACACCTCTTGCAGGCTCAGCACGTGGGCTCCTAGGGCGAGGTGGGCGCGAGCCGCCGCACGACCCGCTCGGTCATGGGCGCCACCTGGATGGTGGTGAAGTCGATGAACTGCG
>JBKJQM010000383.1:0-11245 GCA_046594005.1 Mycobacteriales bacterium | reverse complement strand
CTCCGACCTCGGCGTCCCCGAGGTCCCGGACTTCCTCGACCAGATCGTGGCCGCCGGCGGTCACCTGTGGGGATGCCGGATGTCAGCCGACATGAACAAGCTGACCATGGCCGATCTGCGCGACGACGTCGACGGCATCATCAGTGCGTCGGACTTCATCGACAAGACCGCCGGCGCGCAGCTGCTGTTCATCTGAGGTCACGGCCCGAGCCGGTGCGGTCGCGCGGCAGCCCCGCTCCGGTGACCGGGGCGGGGCTGCAGCGTCGGGACGGCGCGTCAGGAGGTCGTGCTCGGGGGGGCGTCGTGGCCGCCGGGGCCCTGGTGGACGTCGTCGACGCGCTGGGTGATGCCGGCGGTCAGCGTGGCGGCCCTGGCGTCGGCCTGGGCCTGGGTGATCCGGCCCGCTGTGACGTCGTCGGCCAGCTGGGTCTTCGCGGCGGCGACGAGCTTGCTGATCAGGTCGGCCTTGCTGATGCCCTGCGCGTCGGCGATCTGCGCCAGGGTCTTGCCGGCCTCGCGCTGGGCGTGCAGCTGGTCGACGGTGATGCCGAGGACCTCGGCGACCGCGTCCGGGCTCAGCCGGCCGGCACCTCCGCGGTGGCCGGGACCCCCGCCGCGCAGCGCATCGGAGGTCGACAGCGTGCTGGCCACCTTGTCGGCCTGGGCCTGGGTGAGCGTGCCGTCGGTGACCAGGCCAGCGAGGGCCTGCGTGAAGGAGGCCAGGCGCGCGGCGACCCGGTCGGCGGTGCCGGCATCCGGACCGGTGGTGGCGGTCGAGGTGCCGCTGTCCGCGGCGAAGGCGGAGCCGGGGACGACGAGGGCGGCGCCGCCGGTGGCGAGGCCGGCGGTGAGGGCGAGGGCGACGAGCTTGGTACGCATCGGAGTTCTCCTTGTCAGTGCGGCGATCTGCCGCGGTGACACCAGGTTGGGTCGGCGTGCTGGCAGCGCACTGAGGGCTTCCTGTCGGTCTGCTGTCAGTCCGGCGCCGGGTGCAGCGGGTGCCGGACGGCGCTGACAGCGTCGTCCCAGACGACGTCCAGCGCGGGTCCAGCGGCTGCCCACAACCTGGAGCCTCAGCGGTCGAGGACCGACCCGACCACCCCACGTCCGCACCATCAGGAGCCCCCGCATGTCCACTCCCGAACACCTTCCCCGCGCAGGGGCCCCGTCATGACCGCCGTGATGGCCCGTCGCGTCGACCGGCCCGTGCGGATCGTGCTGGCCGCCGCGACAGCGGTCGGCCTGTGGTTCGGGCTGACGGCGCCCTCGGTGTCGCCGGTCCTGTCGCCGGGAGTGGCACAGGTGTCCGTGGTGGACGTGGGCGACGTCTTCGTCGCTCCGGACGCCGGCGCCGACGGCGACGGACCGCGCGGTCGTCGATGAGCGGCCCGACGCAGATCGACGAGCCGCGCACCGCCCCGGAGCCCTCGCGAACCGGGGTGACGGCTCCGGAGGCAGTGACTGCGACGGTCCTTGGCGCACTGACCGTCGCGACCTGGCCGCTGCTGAACTCGGCTGCCGGCCCCGGTACTCCGCTGGTAGGCCTGCTCGCGCACATCAGCGGGATGCTCGCCGGCTACGGCGTTCTCGTTCTGCTGGTCCTGATGTCGGGGACGCCGGTCCTGGAACGGGATCTCGGCGCCGACGTCCTCGCGCGCTGGCACAGCCGCGCAGGACGCACCGTCGTCGGCCTCGCCGTCGTGCATGCGGTCAGCGCCGTCGCCGCGGTGGCCGACGCCCGGCAGGTCGACCTGCCTTCCGGCGCATGGCAGGTGCTCCGCATGCCGTGGCTGCCGGCCGCGACGCTCGGGACCGTGCTGATGCTGGTCGTGTCTGCGCTGTCGGTCCGTGCGGCCCGGCAGCGCATCAGCCACGAGCGGTGGCACGGCCTGCACCTGCTGATGTACGCCGCCGTCGCCCTCGGCTTCGGCCACCAGCTCGCCGGCCCGGACCTCGCAGGCCACCGCGCGCTGCAGGTCCTCTGGGCCCCCGCGTACACGCACGTGTTCGGCCTGGTGCTGAGCCACCGCGTGCTGACCCCGCTCCGTCAGGCCGCACGGCACCGCATGCGGGTCGTCGGGGTGCACTCCGAGGGGCCGGGCGTCGTGTCGATCGTGGTCGAGGGCCAGCACCTCGACGAGCTGCAGGCCGAGTCGGGGCAGTTCTTCCGGTGGCGCTTCCTCACGCCGGACCACTGGCGGACGGCGCACCCGTTCAGCCTCTCCGCACCGGCCACTGCGACCCACCTGCGCCTGACCGTCAAGGACCTCGGTGACGGGAGCCGGCAACTGCAGGCGCTGGCCGTCGGCACGTGGGTCGTCACGGAGGGGCCCTACGGTGCGGTCACCGCGGCGCGGCGCACGAGGGGGGACGTGCTGCTCATCGCCGGCGGCGTCGGCATCACGCCGATGCGCGCGCTGCTCGAGACCGTGCCCCTGCGAGCCGGGCAGGACCTGCTGCTGCTGTACCGGGCCCGCACGCACGACGAGGTCTTGTTCCGCGATGAGCTCGACCACGTCGCAGCAGTCCGAGGAGCTCGCGTCGAGTACGTCGTGGGTGACGATCCGAGCCTGCTCTCGACAGCAGCGCTGCAGCGCCTCGTCCCCGACCTGCGTCAGCGTGACGTCTTCCTGTGCGGCCCACCGGGCCTGGCGGGCGCCGTGCGGACCGCACTGGCCGATGCCGGCCTGCCCAAGGACCAGCTGCACGAGGAGCGCTTCGCCTGATAGGCAGGGCTCTACCGTCCCTCGTTCACAGCCGGACCACCTGACCGGTGCGGCTGGACTCCAGGGCGCCCTCCAGCACACGTGCCACGGCGACGGCGTCGGCCGGCTCCACCGGGACGGGCCCCTCGCCGCGGACCGCAGCGGCGAAAGCCCTGTAGTACGAGCCCCAGTCGCCCGGCCGGCTCGGCAGAGGTCGTCGGCCGTCCACGTCCCACAGGACGCCGTCGGGCTCGCCGGCGTACGCGGTCCCGGCGCTGTGCGCGGCCTCCTGCCCGTCCAGGTCCTGCTTCCCCCAGCCGCCCCGGCTGCCCTGCAGCACGAGCCGCGGTCCCGGCCAGGGTGCGGCCGCCGAGGCCCACAGCAGGGATGCCGATCCCGAGGTGTGACGGAGCTCGAGGAAGACGTCGTCGTCGACCACGGCGCCCGGCCGGAGGGCCCGGATGTCGGCGCGCACGGAGCTCACCGGGCCGAGCAGGTGGGTCGCCTGGTCGACCAGGTGGGTGCCGAGGTCAAGCAGCACGCCGCCGCCCCCGGGCCGCTCGCGCCAGCGGTCCTGCACCTGCGGTCGGAACCGCGTGAAGCGCGCTTCCAGCCGGTGCACGTCGCCGAGCGCGTGCTCGTCGAGGAGCCGGCGCGCCGTCAGGGTGTCGCTGTCCGAGCGACGGTTGTGGAACGGAGACAGAAGTACGCCTGCTGCGGCCGCGTACGCGGTGAGGTCTGCGGCGTCCGCTGCCGACAGCGCCATCGGCTTGTCGACCACGACCGGCTTGCCGAGGGCGACGGCCGCGCGGGCCTGTGCGGTGTGCACGTCGTTGCCGGTCGCCACGACGACCACGTCGACGTCGTCGGCCCGCTGCCAGAGCTCCTGCTCAGAGCCGACCACGACTGCATCCGGCAGGTCCTCAGCGACCTGTGCCTGCCGTGTCGCGTTCGCCGTCACGACGTGTGTCACGACGAGCTCAGGCACGGCGACCAGCAGCGGGCGGTGGATGACCCGGCCCGCCAGCCCGTAGCCGAGCAGAGCGACCCGCAGCGGCCGCATCACGGGGCGCACGCGCTGGATGCTGCAGTTCGGAAGGCCTGCCGCACAGCCGGTCTCAGCGCCACCGACACCTGACGCGCACCGCCACGCGCCGGTCGGACGGTGAGGTCGAGCGACCGCGGGCCGAACAGGGTGCCGACCTCCGCGCACAGCACCCGCCAGCGCAGGGCCAGGACGGCTGTGGCCCCGGCGGCGAGCGCAGGTGCCGGGACCCGGTCCACCGGACCGCCGCGGTCCAGTCGCTGGTCGACCACCTCGACGGCGAACGCTCCTGTGTTGCGGACGGTCAGGTCGACGGCGGCGTCCTGCACGTCGCCCGTCGCCCCGGGCGTTGCGCCGGCGGCTGCTGAGACGATGCGCAGGTCGACATCCTGCGCGCTGCGAAGCTCGGCAGTGGCCCCCGTGGCGACGAGCAGCAGCGCCAGCGCGATGAGCGGCGCGCTCGGCGGAAGGCGCCGCGCAGGAGCTTCCCGGCCGGAGCCGACGACGTCCACGTCAGCCGCCGAGCTGGGCGCGGGCGTCGTCGAGGAGTCGCGCCGCCGCGAGGCTGCCGGACAGCGGCACGGTGTCGCTCTCCGCCAGTCCTGCGGCGACGCACCGTGCGACCTCTCGGACCTCAGCCACGAACCCCGCTGAGCGGTCGGGGTTCTCGGTGGTGACGACGGCGCCGGTGGTCTGCACCCGGAGCGAGGTCGGTGCGTGGAAGGAGGGTCCGAGCGAGGCCCAGCCACGGCTGCCGACGACCGTCGCGGCGTTCGGCAGGTCGGCCACGAGCGAGCAGTCGAGCAGCGCGCGGGCGCCCGACGGCCAGGCCATCGCAAGGGTGCTCTCCGCGTCGACCCCGGTCGGTGCCAGCGAGCCGGACGCCTCGAGGCGGTCGGGGTCGCCGAGCAGCAGCCTGGCCAGGTCGACGGTGTAGATGCCGAGGTCGAGCAGCGCTCCGCCCCCGAGCGCCGGGTCCCACAGCCGGCTGGCAGGGTCGTAGGGGGCGGCGAAGCCGAAAGATGCTCTCAACGAGCGGATCTCACCGAGCTCGCCGGCGTGGACCAGCCGGGCGAGCTCCTGCACCAGCGGGTTGAAGCGCATCCAGACGGCCTCCATGAGGAACGTGCCGGTCTCCTGCGCGAGCCGTACCAGGCGCTCGGTCTCGGCGGCGCCCGCCGTCATGGGCTTCTCGCAGAGCACCGCCTTGCCGGCGAGCAGGGCCAGCTCGACGACGTCGGCGTGGCCGGTGTGCGGGGTCGCGACGTAGACCGCCTGCACGGCCGGGTCGTCGACCAGCTCCGCGTACGAGCCGTGCCCCGTCGCGGCCCCCAGCTCCCCGGCCAGGCCCTGGGCGCGCGAGTGGTCACGCGATCCGACGGCGGCCAGGGTCGCTTCGGCGGCGATGACCCGCCCCACGTCGCGGGCGATGCGGCCGGTGCCGGCGATCCCCCAGGCGAGCGTCATGCGGTCTCCCTGTCCCGAGCCTCGGCGTACGCCTCCCGAACCTGCACGCCCGACGTCCCGGACGCGGTCTCGACCGTGGCCGGCAGGGCCCACTGCGGAGCCGCTCCGCCCGACAGGGCCCAGGCGGCCTGGCGGGCGGCGCCGCGGGCGACGTACTCCTCCGGCTCGGGCACCACGACCGGCAGCCCCAGCAGCGACGGCGCGACGGCCCGCACCGCCGCCGACCGGGAGGCGCCGCCGATGAGCAGCACCCGCTGCGGGACGACGCCCTGGCGGACGAGCGCGTCGACAGCGTCGGCCAGGCCGCAGAGCATGCCCTCGACGGCGGCTCGCGCGAGGTTGGCGGGAGTCATGCTGGACCGCGTCAGGCCTCGCAGAGTCCCGGTCGCCTCAGGCAGGTCGGGGGTCCGCTCGCCGTCGAGGTAGGGCAGCAGCACCAGACCCCCCGCACCGGGGGCCGCCTGCAGGGCGAGCGCGTCCAGCCCGGCCACGTCGGTGCCGAGCAGGCCCGCCGTCGCCGTCAGCACGCGTGCGGCGTTCATGGTCGCGACCAGCGGGAGGTAGCCGCCGGAGGCGTCGGCGAAGCCGGCGACGGTCCCGCTCCCGTCCGCGACGGGGCGGTCGTGGACGGCGAACGCGGTGCCGCTCGTGCCCAGCGAGACGACGACGTCTCCCGGCACCGCACCGAGCCCCAGCGCGGCGGCCATGTTGTCACCAGTCCCGGCCGCCACGAGCAGCCCGTCCGGCGTCTCGCCCGCGGCCTCGCACGGTCCGAGCACAGCAGGCAGCTCGAGGGTGCGCCCGAACGCCAGCTGCAGCAGGTCCTCGCGGTACTGCCCCGTCGCGGGTGACCAGTAGCCGGTGCCCGAGGCGTCGCCGCGGTCGGTCGTCGGCGCGGCCGGTCCGCCACGCAGCCGCCAGGTCAGCCAGTCGTGGGGCAGGCACACGCTGCGGACCCGGGCCGCAGCCGCAGGCTCGGTGCTCGCGAGCCACCGGAGCTTGGTGATCGTGAACGACGCCACGAGCGCAGAGCCGACGGCCTGCGCCCAGGCGGGCTTGCCGCCCAGCTCGGCCGTCAGCTCCCGGGCCGCGGGCGCCGAGCGCACGTCGTTCCAGAGGAGAGCCGGGCGGACGACCTCGCCCTCGTCGTCCAGCACGACCATGCCGTGCTGCTGGCCCCCGACCGCGAGGGCCCGCACGTCGTCGAGCAGCCCGCCGGCCGTCGCGGTGCGGAAGGCGGCCTCCCAGGAGGACGGGTCGGCCTCCGTCGCGTCCGGGTGCGGCGCCGTGCCCCGGCGCACCACCTCCCCGGTGTCCGCGTCGCAGACCACGACCTTGCAGGACTGCGTCGAGGAGTCGACGCCGGCGACGAGCGTCACGCCCGCGCCCGCCGCGTTGGCGCGGTGAGGCCGGTGAGGGTGCCGAGCGGGTCGTCGAGCAGCCGCGCGAAGCCGAGCTCGGCCGCACCGACCGCCACCGAGTCGTCGCCGAGACCGGCGACCTCGAGCCGTACCTGCTCCGACGGCGCGGCCAGCGCGGTCTCCAAGGCCTCGCGCACGTACGGCTCCGTCGCGGTGAAGATGTGGCGGACCGCGCCGCCGAAGACGATGAGCTCGGGGTTGAAGATGTTGACCAGGTTGGCGACGCCGATCCCGAGGAAGCGGCCGACGCGCCGCATGCCTGCCTGCGTCCAGCGCTCCCCGGCGGCGTAGGCCGCCAGCACATCGGTCAACGACATGCCGGTTGGTGCCGTGGTCGCGAGAAGCACCGCCTGGTCGGAGATCTCGGTCTCCCAGCAGCCGCGGCGGCCGCACCGGCACTCCCGTCCGCGGGGGTCGACCGACATGTGCCCGATCTCACCGGCGTAGCCGCCGGTCCCACGCAGCGGCCGCCCGCCAAGCAGGATGCCGCCGCCGATGCCGACCTCGCCGGAGACGTACAGCAGGTCCTGCACCCCCCGGGCGACGCCGCGCAGGCTCTCCGCCATGGCGCCGAGGTCGCCGTCGTTGCCGAGGTCGATCGACAGCGACGTCGCCAGGCGGTCGGTCAGCAGGTCGCGCAGCGGGACGTCCACCCAGCCGAGGTTCGGGGCGAAGCGCACGAGGCCGTCGTCGGTGCTGACGACGCCGCAGACCCCGATGCCGATGCCGAGGCAGACGCCGTCGTCCGGCGCGCCGTGGAGCAGCCCGCGGGTGAGCCGCTCGAGCCGCGTCAGCGTCCGCTTGACGGCGTAGTCGTTGACGGACTGCGGCAGCTCACGACGGTCCAGCACCTCGCCGCCCAGGCCGATGCGCACGCCGGTCAGGTGCTCCACGCCGATGTCCAGCGCCAGCACGTACACGCGCTCGGACGCCGGCTCGACGGTGATCGACGGCCGTCCCGCCCCGCCGCGCCCCACGGGCGCCGACTCGCGCACCAGGCCTGCCTGGACCAGGTCGGCCGTCAGGGCCTTGACGGTGCTGCGGTTGAGCCCGGTCAGAGCCGTCAGGTCCGCGCGGGAGGTCGCCCCGGCGACGTGCACGTGCCGCAGCAGGCTGGACAGGTTGTGCCGCCGGACGTCGTCCTGCGTCGCGGCAGGCGATGCCGCTCGTGGTGCGGCCATCGCTAGACGCGGCCGGTCGCGGCCGCCCGCTTGCGCGACAGCGCGTCGACGCTGGCGGCCACGAGCAGGACCACCCCCGTGACCATGAAGACCACCGACGACGGCTGGTTGAGCAGCCCCATCCCGTTGATGATCACGGCGATGACGAGGCCGCCGAGGACCGCGTCGAGCATCTTGCCCTTGCCGCCGAACAGGCTGGTGCCGCCGATGACGGCCGCGCCGACCGCGTACAGCAGCGTCTCCGCACCACCGGTGGTGGGGCTCACCGAGTTGTCGCGGCTGGAGAGCAGCAGGCCGGCGACGGCTGCCAGGCTCGAGCTGAGGATGAAGCAGGTCATCCGGACGCGCAGCACGTTGATGCCGGCGCGGCGCGCGGCCTCGGCGTTGCCGCCGACCGCGTAGACGTGCCGCCCGAAGGCGGTGCGTCCGAGCAGGAAGTTGAGCGAGACGAGCAGCGCGACGAGCAGGACCACCACCACCGGGAGGCCCTTGATGCTGGTGATCAGCGGGTTGCGGCTGCGCTCCTGGCTCAGGTAGGCGGTCAGCGCGCCCAGCAGGACGGCCAGCACCGCCGCCTTGCCGAGGACGACGGCCACGGCGTCGGCGTGCAGGCCGTCGGCGCGGCGGGTCTGTGCCCGGCGCAGCGAGACGGCGAGGTACGCCAGGACGACGAGGGCGTACAGCGCCCAGCCGAGGCCGACGGGCAGGGTGTCGTTGTTGAGCTGCAGCAGCCGCTCGTCCCGCACCGCGATGGTGCCGCCCTCGCCGATGATCTTCAGGAGCACGCCTTGCAGCCCGAGGAAGGCGGCCAGCGTCACGACGAACGACGGGATGCCGAGCCGGGCGACGAGCAGCCCGATGCAGAGGCCGATGAACGCGCCGGTGGCGATCCCGGCCAGCACGGCGACCGGCCACGGCTGACCCTGCCGGGTGAGCACGACCGCCATGACGGCCGCGCCGGTGCCGGCGGTGAAGCCTGCGGACAGGTCGATCTCGCCGAGCAGGAGGACGAACACCAGGCCCATCGCGATGACGATGACCGCGGCGCTCTGGTTGATGAGGTTGGCGACGTTGAAGGCATCGGTGAACGACTCGGGGCGCAGCGCCGAGAAGACGACCGCCAGGACGACGAGGCCCAGGACGGCCGGCAGCGAGCCGACGTCACCGCCGCGGACGCGGTCGACGTAGTCGCGGACGCTGTCGCCCACCCCCTTCTGCGGCTCGACCGGCAGCGAGGCCGGGGCAGGGGAGGCGGGGTCGACCGCGGTGGTCGTCATGAGGCCTCCACGGCGGTGAGCGGGCCGGTCGGGTCGGTGGGCACGTTCGGGTCGGTCGCGAGCTGCTGTGCGGGGCCGAGCCCGAGCTCGCCGCTGCGGCCGGAGGTGATGAGCTCGACGACCGAGTTGCGCGTGACGTCGGCGACGCGCACCTGCGCTGCGGACCGACCCAGGTACAGCACCGAGATGCGGTCCGCGACCTCGAAGACGTCGTTGAGGTTGTGGCTGATGAGCACGACGGCCAGGCCCTTGTCCGCCAGGCGGCGGACGAGCTTGAGGACCTGCTCGGTCTGCGCGACGCCGAGTGCGGCCGTGGGCTCGTCGAGGATGACCACCTTGCTGTTCCACAGCACGGAGCGGGCGATGGCGACGGTCTGCCGCTGTCCTCCGGACAGGCTCGCGACCTGCTGGCGGATCGACTTGACGGTGCGCACCGACAGGCCGGCGAGGGTCTCCTTCGCCCGCCGCTCCATCGTCGCCTCGTCCAGCCGGCCGCCCTTGGTGATCTCGCGGCCGAGGAACAGGTTGTGGACGATGTCCAGGTTGTCGCACAGCGCGAGGTCCTGGTAGACGACCTCGATCCCGAGGGCGTTCGCCTGCTTCGGGCTCGTGACGCTGACATCTGCGCCGTCGAAGGAGTACTGGCCGGAGTCGAAGCCGTAGATGCCGGCGATGCCCTTGATGAGGGTGCTCTTGCCGGCGCCGTTGTCGCCGACCAGCGCGGTGACCTCACCGGCGTACGCGTCGAAGTCGACGTCCTGCAGGACGTGGACGGCGCCGAAGCTCTTGTTCACCCCCCGCAGCGACAGCAGGGCCGGTACGTCGGCGGTCGGGACGCTCATGCGGACCTCATCCGGGAGGGAGTGCGGAGGGAGGGGGACGGACCGCGGACGGCCGGGTGCATGCGCACCCGGCCGCCCGCGTGCTCGGGAGGCTAGGAGATCCCGGCCTCGGTGCAGGCCGCGGCAGCAGCCCCGGTGCAGACGTCGGCAGCCGTCTGGTAGCCGTCGTCGATCACGCTCTTGACGTCCTTCTTGAAGATGGCGACCGGCGTCTCGAGGACCGACGGAACCTCCTTCTTCAGGACGGTGTCGGTGACGGTCTTGTTCGCGAGCGACGAGGCGTCGTCGCCGGAGATGAGCGCGATGGCGAGCTTGGAGGCGGCGTCCGCCTCCTTCTTGATCGCCTTGTACACGGTCATGCACTGGTCGCCGGTGAGGATGGCCTGCAGGCCCGCGACGCTGGCGTCCTGACCGGTGACCGGGACCTTGCCGTTGAGCTTGTTGGCCTTGAGGCGGGCGATGATGCCGCCGGCCATCGTGTCGTTGGCCGAGACGACGCCGTCGATCTTCCCGCCGTTCTGGGCGTAGAGCTGCTCGAACGCGGTGCCGGCGACGTTGGCGTCCCACTTGCCGGTCTGGTCGCCCACGACCTTGTAGTCACCGGCGTCGACCTTCGGCTTGAGCGCCTCGACGTAGCCCTGCTTGAACAGCGCAGCGTTGTTGTCGGTCGGGTCGCCGTTGATGAGGACGATGTTGGCCTTGGTCTTGCCGGCCTCGGTCAGGCACTGCGTGAGCCCGGTGCCCATGAGACCGCCGACAGCCACGTTGTCGAACGAGACGTAGTACGACGCGCCACCGCCGAGGGTCAGGCGGTCGTAGTCGATCGTCTTGATGCCGGCGGCCTGGGCCTTCTTGAGGCAGGCCGAGCCGGAGTCGCTGTCGAGGTTGACGATGAGCAGGACGTTCACGCCGGCCGTGATGAGGCCGTCGCAGTCGGTGCCGAACTTGGCCTTGTCGCCGTTCGCGTTGCGGATGTCCGCGTCGATGCCGGCGTCCTTGAACGCGGCGGTGAGCAGCGGGCGGTCGTTGGCCTCCCAGCGCGGGGAGGTGGTCGCGTCCGGGAGGATGACGCCGACCTTCCCCTTGGCGGCGGCGCCTCCGCTGGCGCCGTCGGAGGCGGTGTCGGACGACGAGTCTCCGCACGCGGCAAGGGCGAGGCTGCAGGCGACGGCGAGGATCGCGGCCCGGGACAGGGACGGCACGAGCATGGCGTGAGCTCCTTGGAGTGATGGCCGGTGTACGCGCTGTGACCAGCACCACACCCGGTTTGTTGTGAGCCGCAACATAAGGAGATCGCCTCCGCTGCG
>JBKJQM010000447.1:0-5376 GCA_046594005.1 Mycobacteriales bacterium | reverse complement strand
CAGCTCCAACGCCAGCGTCCGCCGGGTCTGCGCCCCGGCCCGCTGCGCCCGCCACGCCAACGTCGCGCACTCCTGCAGCTGCACCGCCCACGACCGCGCATCCGCGGCAAGCCGCTCCCGCACCGCGTCCAACGATGCGACCTGCGCCGCCTCGTCCGACGGCAGCTCGTCGTCGAAGGCTGCGGCTGCGGACATGCCTCATCGTACAGGTGTTCGAACGATACGACAACGGCGAAAGTTGCTTGTGCACAGTAATTTTCGAGCCAAGCGGGTCTAGCTGAGCACCCGCTGCATGCAGAGCACCCGGCCGTTCGTCCGAGCGCCGAGGGCGTCGTTCACGGCGATCATCGGAGCGTTTTCCTGGGCGTTCCACGTCGAGATGAACCGCGCATCGGGCACTTTCGCGGCCAGCTCCCCCAACGCGTGCAGCTTCACCAGCATGCCGAGGCGGTGCCCGCGGTGGGCCCGCAGCACCAGGGTGTCCCACTGGTAGACCCGGGACGGCGACGTCCGCGGCACGCCCATCTCGGTGTAGGCGACCATCCGGCCGGTCGGCACGTGCACCGCCCCGGCAGTCACGGACGTCCGGTCCATGTCGAGGCTCTGCTGCTCCTTGCGGCGGACACGAGCGGCGTCCCAGACCTCCTCGCGCCAGTCCATGTCGTCCTTGGGGACGTCGGTGGACATGGCGGCGCCGAGCACGGCGCGGTCGTCGACCAGGTCGTACGGGCAGCAGTCCCACCACAGCCGCACCTCGTAGTCCGCGGCGTGCTCGCGGCAGATCTCGTGCAGCTCCTTCGCACGAACGGCGTCGATGGGCAGGTCGATGTCGCGGCGGACCTCCTCCTGCGCCACCTCGTAGCCCAGCGCCTGCCCAGCCAGCCGGTTGACCGACGGGCCGGCGGGCTCGTCGACGTACGTCAGCAGCGTCGTGCGGCCGAGGGCGCGCGTCCGGCGGTCCATCTCGTCGACCAGCGCACGGCCCACCCCGCGGCGGCGGAGCTCCGGGTGCACGGCCAGCACCATCTCCACGAGGTGCGGGTTGTCGCGCTGAGGGATCTCCATGCGGGCGGCGCCGACCGTACGGCCCTCCTCGCGCACCGCCAGCAGGACGCAGCGCACGTCCGGGTCGTCGCCGGTGCCGTGCAGGCTGATCGCGCGCTGCTCGACGGGCAGCCAGTCGGGCTCACCGGGACGGTCGAGCTCGCCGGCGGCCGCCAGCACCTCGAACCATGCGGCGAAGGCCGCGTCGTCGCGCGGGTCGACCTCGCAGACCTCCATGCACCAAGGCAAGCAGGCCCGTCCAGCGGTTTCACGGTGCTGTGCGCCAGAGCTGCACGTCCTCGTCCAGGGTGAGGCCGAGCCCGACGAGCTCAGCCTCCTGCTCGGGCAGCCCGGCGAGCTGCAGGCCCACCGGCAGGCGACGCTCGTCCAGGCCGGCCGGCACGGACAGGGCCGGGAAGCCGGTCAGGGACCAGGCCTTGGCCAGCGCGATGCTCGGTCCGGCGCCGCGGCCGTCCTCCGGCACGACGGCCGGCGGCTCCGGGATCGTCGGGTGCGCGATCGCGTCGAGGTGGTGCTCGGCGAAGACGTCGCGCCAGCCCTGCGCCCACGCGATCCGGTCCCGCTGGGCCTGCGCGTACCGCTCCGGAGTCGTCTCCCGTGCCTGCGCGAAGCGGTGCAGCACCGCCTCGCCGTACAGGTGCTCCCGCTCCGCGAGCCAGGTCGCGTGGTGCGCCAGCGCCTCGGGCCCCATGGTGTCGCCGTACGCGCCCGGGAAGGCGAGCACCTCCGGCGTACGCGCAGGGACCGGAACCTCGACGAGCTCGGCGCCGCGGGCCACCAGGCGGTCCAGGCCGCTGCGGCACACGGCGGCCACCTGGGAGTCGATGCCCTCCCAGAACACGCTGGCCGGCAGGCCGATCCGCACGCCGCTCAGGTCCTCGCGCGGCATGTCCGGGTAGTCCGGGACCGGCTCGTCGAGGGAGTGCCGGTCGCGGGGGTCGTGCCCGGCGAGCAGCCCGAGCAGCAGGGCCACGTCGCGCATCCGCCGGGCCATCGGGCCTGTCGTGTCCAGCGAGTGCGAGAGCGGCAGGACGCCGTACGCCGACACGCGCCCGTGCGCCGGCCGCAGGCTGCTCAGCCCGCAGGCGGCCGCGGGGATGCGCAGCGAACCGCCGGTGTCGCTGCCGGTGGCGACCGGCACCATCCGCGCTGCCAGCGCGGCTCCCGAACCGCCGGAGGAACCACCGGGCGTACGGCTCAGGTCCCACGGGTTGCGCGTCGGGTGCGACCCGGTGCCGTAGGCGAACTCGTGCAGCGTCGTCTTGCCGAGCAGCCCCGCCCCCGCATCGCGCAGCCGCTCCCACACGGCGGCGTCGATCCCCGGGTCGTGGCCCGCCAGCACCCGGCTGGACGCGGTCGTCGGGACGCCGCGGGTCAGGTACAGGTCCTTGAGGGCCACCGGGACGCCCGCGAGCAGGCCGACGGCGTGACCGGCGGCGCGCTCGGCGTCCGCCCGCTCCGCAGCGGCCCGGGCGAGCTCCGGCGTGAGCACGACGAAGGCGCGCACCTCGGGCTCGGAGCCTTCGACGCGGGCCAGGCAGGCGTCGAGCAGCTCCCGCGCGGACAGCGTGTGCGCCTCGAGCAGCGGCAGCAGCTCCACCAGCGTGAGGTCGGCGGGATCGGTCACCCGACCGACCCTAGGAGCACAGGACTTCGGAAGCGGGTGGGGAATGCCGACACCGTGTGGGACGCTGTGCCTGTCAGCAGCCCGCCTTGCGGCTGCCCGGTGCGGTTTCCGCCCGGTTCACACGGCGGTGGTCCACTCGGACCGCGCCACCACGGAGAACACCGCACGAGCGCCAGACGCGTACGCGTCGCTCGCGGTAGAGGAAGGAAAGACGTCATGAACGACGACTTCGGACCCTGGGACGACTGACCCAGACAGACGGACGGGCCGCCGCGCAGCATCTGCTGCCGGCGGCCCGTCGGCGTTCCCGGCCCCCGCTGATCAGCGGAGGTGCGGGGCGAGGGCTGGGGCGAGGTCGCCGCGGGGCTCGACCACGACGTCGGTCAGCCCCTGCCAGTCGGCCGCGCGGCGCAGCTCACCGGCCAGCGCCTCCGCCGTGGTCGTGGCGTCGTGGCCGGGCTCGAGCCAGGAGGCCATCACCCGCAGCACGCCCGCCTTGCGGTCGCTCTTGAGGTCGACGCGCGCGCAGAGCGCCTCGTCGTGCAGGAACGGCAGCACGTAGTAGCCGTGCACGCGCTTGTCGGCAGGCACGTAGATCTCGATGCGGTAGTCGAAGCCGAACAGCCGGCGCGTACGGGACCTCTCCCAGACCAGCGGGTCGAACGGCGAGAGCAGCGCCGTCGCCCGCACCCGACGGGGCAGGCGGGCACCCGGCCAGAGATAGGCCGGGCCCTTCCACCCCTCGACGTCGACCCGCAGCAGCTCGCCCTCCTCGACGAGAGAGCGCACGGCGGCGCCCCCCTCCTCCGTCCGCAGCCGGAAGTAGTCGCGCAGGTCGCGCTCAGTGGCGACGCCGTGCGCACGGGCGGCGATCCGCACCAGCTCGCGCTGCGCCTCCTCGCGGGACGGCGTCGGCAGCGCCAGCACCTCCGCGGGCAGCACGCGCTCGGTCAGGTCGTACACCCGCTCGAAGCCCCGACGGTGCGTCGTCGTGACGCGGCCGGCCCAGAACAGGTACTCGAGGGCCACTTTCGTCAGCGACCAGTCCCACCACGGCCCCGCGGGCCGCTCTCCTTCATGAAGCTCCCCCGCGCTGCGCGGACCCTCGTCCTCGAGGCGCTGCAGGACGTGGGCCACGAACTCCGGATGGTCGCGCATGACCCGAAGCGGCCCGCCCCAGCCCTCCTCGAGCGACTCGGCCCGGGCCATCCGCCAGCGCAGCAGCGGGTGGGTGGCCACGGGGAGCAGCGAGGCCTCGTGGCCCCAGTACTCGAACAGCTCGCGGTGCCGGTACGCCGCGCGGTCCACGAGCCCCTTGTCGTACGGCCCGAGGCGGCTGAAGGCCGGCAGGTAGTGCGCGCGCTCGAAGACGTTGACCGAGTCCACCTGCAGCAGCGCCGTGCGGCCGACGACCCGGCGCAGATGACGACGGTCCGCGGCACCGGCCGGGCGCGCGTCGCCGAAGCCCTGCGCGTGCAAGGCGATCCGGCGCGCGGCCCGGGCGGACAGCGCAGTCACTACTCGGCGCGAGCCGTACTGGTGTCGCCGCTGCCGCTCTCGCCGACCCAGACGGTCTTGGCGTTGCAGAACTCGCGGATGCCGAGGTCGGACAGCTCGCGGCCGTACCCGCTGGTCTTGACGCCGCCGAACGGCAGCTCGGGGTAGGACGCGGTCATCCCGTTGATGAACACCATCCCGGCCTCGAGCTCGTTCGCGAAGCGCTCCTGCTCCTGCGCGTCGTCGGTCCACGCGTTGCTGCCGAGACCGAAGTCGGTGTCGTTGGCGAGCGCCAGCGCCGCGTCGAGGTCCGGAACGCGGTGCAGCTGGGCGACGGGACCGAACACCTCCTCGCGGAACATCCGCATCTCCGGGGTGACACCGGTCAGCAGCGTGGGCGGGAAGAACCAGCCGGGACCGTCGAGGCGGGTGCCCCCGAGCACCACCGTGGCGCCCTTCCCGACGGCGTCGCCGACGAGCTCCTCGACGTCCACCCGGCCCTGCTCGGTCGCCAGCGGGCCGACGTCGGTGCCCTCGACCGTAGGGTCCCCGACCACGAGACCGCCGAGTGCCTTGGCGAACAGCTCCTCGAACCGGTCCGCGACGTCCTCGTGGACGATGAAGCGCTTGGCCGCGATGCAGCTCTGGCCGTTGTTCTGGCAGCGGGCGGTAGCCGCGACCTGGGCGGCCTTCTCGAGGTCGGCCGACGGCATGACGACGAACGGATCGCTGCCGCCGAGCTCAAGCACCGTCGTCTTGAGGGCGTCACCCGCGATGCTCGCGACCGACTTGCCCGCCGGGGTGCTGCCGGTCAGCGTGGCGGCGGCGACCCGGTCGTCGCGGATCACCTTCTCGACCAGGTCGCTGCCGATGAGCAGCGTCTGGAAGACGTCGTCCGGGAACCCCGCCCGGCGGAACACGTCCTCCATGTAGAGCGCCGTCTGCGGGACGTTGCTGGCGTGCTTGAGCAGGCCCACGTTGCCGGCCATCAGCGCCGGCGCGGCAAACCGCACCACTTGCCAGAAGGGGAAGTTCCAGGGCATTACGGCCAGCACTACGCCCAGCGGCTGGTAGCTGATGAAGCTGCGCCCGGCATCGGTTTTAATTAATTCATCGGCCATAAACGCCTCGGCGTGCTCGGCGTAGTACTCGCAGCAGGTGGCGCATTTCAGGACCTCGGCGCGGCC
>JBKJQM010000437.1:0-13323 GCA_046594005.1 Mycobacteriales bacterium | reverse complement strand
AAAGGCGGTCGAGGCGGCGGGGCGGGCCTACGCGCCGTACTCCCGGCTGCACGTGGGCGTCGCCGCGATCGTCGACGACGGCCGGCTGCTGCAGGCCTGCAACGTCGAGAACGCGTCGTACGGCCTCGGGCTGTGCGCCGAGTGCGGGCTGGTCAGCCAGCTGCACTCCTCTGGCGGCGGACGGCTGGTGGCGATGGCCTGCCGGTCCGGCGAGGGCGAGCTGCTCATGCCGTGCGGGCGCTGCCGCCAGCTGCTGTGGGAGCAGGGCGGGCCGGAGCTGCTCGTCGACTCGCCGCGGGGGCCGGTCCCGATGACCGAGGTGCTGCCCGACGCGTTCGGCGCGCGGGACCTGCCTGCATGAGCAGCGCCGTGGACGTGATCCGCACCAAGCGCGACGGCGGTGAGCTGACCGACGAGCAGGTGGCCTGGGTGATCGACGGCTACGTCCGGGGCGAGGTGGCGCACGAGCAGATGAGCGCGCTGCTCATGGCGATCTTCTGGCGCGGGCTGTCCGCGCGGGAGCTCTCGGCGTGGACCTCGGCGATGGTGGCGAGCGGCGAGCGGATGGACCTGTCCGGCACCGGTCGGCCGGTCGTGGACAAGCACTCCTCGGGCGGGGTCGGGGACAAGGTCTCGTTGGTGGTCGCGCCGCTGGTGGCCTCGCTCGGCGTCGCGGTGCCCAAGCTGTCCGGCCGCGGGCTGGGCCACACCGGCGGCACGCTCGACAAGCTGGAGAGCATCCCGGGCTGGCACGGAGAGCTGACGGCGGAGCAGTTCCGGACCCAGCTGCGCGAGGTCGGCGCGGTCATCGGCAGCGCCGGCGAGTACCTCGCGCCGGCCGACAAGGGGCTCTACGCCCTGCGCGACGTGACCGCGACGATCGAGTCGATCCCGCTGATCGCCAGCAGCATCATGAGCAAGAAGATCGCCGGCGGCGCCGACGCGGTGCTGGTCGACGTGAAGGTCGGCTCCGGGGCGTTCATGAAGGACGTCGACACCGCGCGCGAGCTCGCGCGGACGATGGTGCGGCTGGGCGCGGACGCCGGCGTCCAGACCCTGTGCCTGCTGACCTCGATGGAGGCGCCGCTCGGCCGCGGGATCGGCAACGCGCTGGAGGTCGCCGAGGCCGTCGAGGTGCTGCACGGCGGCGGCCCGGCCGACCTCGTCGAGGTCTGCCTCGCCGTCGCGCGCGGGATGCTGCGGCTCGGCGGCGTGGACGCCGACCCGGCCGCGGCGCTGACCGACGGCAGCGCCCTCGAGGTGTGGCGGCGCATGGTGCGCGGGCAGGGCGGTGACCCCGACGCGCCGCTCCCCCGGGCCCCGCTGACGGAGGTCGTCGAGGCGCCGCGGGACGGCTGGCTGGTCGGCCTCGACGCGCTCGCCGTCGGCACCGCTGCCTGGCGGCTCGGCGCCGGTCGGGCGCGCAAGGAGGACGAGGTCGACCCGGGCGCGGGCGTCGTCCTCGGCGCGGCGCTGGGCGAGCAGGTGCACCGCGGGCAGCCGCTCGCGACGCTGCACGCGTCCACCGCGCAGCGGCTGGCCGACGGACGTGCCGCCCTCGTGGGCGGGTACGAGATCGCAGACGTACCAGGGGCAACGCTGCCGCTGGTCCTCGAGGAGGTGGGCTGACGTGCCGCAGCTGGTGGAGAGCCCGGTCCGGGTCCCGGTACCGGGCGGGAAGCTCATCGACGAGCACGTGGGACGCGCCTCGACGGGCACAGAGGCGGTGTCGGTGGCGCACATGCGCTCCCCTGCCGGGTGGGAGGAGCCGGCCCAGGCGCCGGAGTTCGACGAGGTGACGCTGGTGCTCGCCGGCGCCGTGCACGTCGAGCACGACGGCGGCACCCTCGTCGTCCGCGCCGGCCAGTCGGTGCTGACGCGCGCGGGTGAGCGCGTGCGCTACACGACGCCGGAGGGCGCGGAGTACGTCGCCGTCTGCGTCCCGGCCTTCGCGCCCGACACCGTTCACCGGGAGGAGTAGTGCCGACTCCCGCGGAGGTCCGGAGGGCGCCGAAGGTCCTGCTGCACGACCACCTGGACGGCGGCCTGCGCCCCGCGACGGTCGTCGACCTGGCCGCGGAGACCGGCTACGAGGGCCTCCCGACGACCGACGTGGACGAGCTCGCCCGGTGGTTCCGCGACAACGCCGACGCCGGGTCGCTCCCGCGCTACCTGTCGACGTTCGCGCACACGGTCGGCGTCATGCAGACGCGCGAGGCGCTGGTGCGCGTCGCCCGCGAGTGCGCCGAGGACCTCGCCGACGACGGCGTCGTCTACGCCGAGGTCCGCTTCGCGCCCGAGCTCCACCTGGAGGGCGACCTCACGCTGCCCGAGGTGGTGCACGCTGTGCAGGAGGGCTACCGCCAGGGCTGCGAAGGCCGCCCGATTCGCGTCGTCTCGCTGCTCACGGCCATGCGGCACGCGGCTCGCTCCCTCGAGATCGCCGAGCTGGCGGTGCAGTTCCGGGACGAGGGCGTCGTCGGGTTCGACATCGCCGGCGCCGAGGCGGGCTACCCGCCGAGCCGCCACCTGGCGGCGTTCCAGCACATGCAGCGGGCCAACGGGCACTTCACGATCCACGCCGGCGAGGCGTTCGGGCTGCCGTCGATCTGGGAGGCGCTCCAGGAGTGCCACGCCGACCGGCTCGGTCACGGCGTGCGCATCGTGGACGACATCTCCGTGGACACCGACGGCCGCGCCACTCTCGGCCGGCTGGCGCAGTACGTCCGCGACACGCGGATCCCGCTCGAGCTGTGCCCGTCGAGCAACGTGCAGACCGGTGCCGCCCCGTCGATCGCCGAGCACCCGATCGGCCTCCTGCGCCGGCTGCAGTTCCGGGTCACCGTCAACACCGACAACCGCCTGATGTCCGGCGTCACCCTGTCGTCGGAGCTGTCGGCGCTCGTGGACGCCTTCGGCTACGACTGGTCCGACCTGCGCTGGCTGACCATCAACGCGATGAAGAGCGCGTTCCTCCCCTTCGACGAGCGGCTCCAGGTCATCGACGAGGTCATCAAGCCGGGATACGCCGCACTCGGGGCCTGACCGCCCGGATTGGCTACAGACGGGCGGGCTCGTCCGGGCGGAGACTCGTGGGATGCCCTCCCCCGACCGCACCCTGCTCGGCGTCGTGGCCGCGCTCTCCGTCGGCGCCGGCACGATCCACGTCGGCTTCGCGCCCGAGCACTTCGCGCACCACTGGACGATGGGCACCGCCTTCCTGGTCATGGGCTGGCTGCAGCTCGGCTGGGCGGCTGCCGCGTGGCTGCGCCCCGGGCGCCTGCTGCTGCTCGCCGGTGCGCTCACCAACCTGGCGGCCGTCGCCGCCCTGGCCTGGAACGCCCGCGTCGGCTGGCCGGTCGGGCCCGGGGCCGGCGTCCCGGAGGAGGTGTCCACCGCAGCGCTGATCTGCCTGGTCGTCGAGTTGGCCGCCGCGGCGGGCTGCGCGTCGCTGCTGCTCGGCACGGTGCGCCTCCCACGGGTGGTCCTGCCGCTGGCGCTCGCCGGCGTCGTCGCCTCCTCCTCAGCCGCCCTGGCGATGGGCACCCAGCACGACGCGGCGACCGAGGCCGGCCACCACGGCGACACCGCGGTGGTCGCGGCCGCTGCCGGTCAGCCTCCCGCAGCGCCTGGTGCCGCAGCGCCTGATCCCGCAGCCCACGGGCATGGCGGACCGGTCGACACGAGGTCCGCCACCGCAGCGCAGAAGGACGCCGCGGACGCGCTGCTCGCGCAGTCCCGGACCGGGATGGCGAAGTACGCCCTCGCGTCGGTCGCCGAGGCCGAGGGCTACAAGGTGGTGCACGACGCGGAGGGCAAGCTGCTGCACTACGCCAATCCGGCCTACCAGACGGACGGTCGGCTGCTGGACCCTCAGCACATCGAGTCGCTGCTGTACGTCGTCCTGCCCGGCGGCGGCAAGCTGCTGGTCGGCGGCATGTACATGGTCCCCAAGGGCCAGCAGGCGCCGGACATCGGCGGACCGCTGACCTCGTGGCACGCGCACGACGACCTGTGCCTCGACGGGACCAAGGGCATCGCGATCACCCAGCTGCCCGGCGGCGGCTGCCCGCCCGGCTCCGCCGTCGGCACCACCGGCGAGATGATGCACGTCTGGGCGTTCGACTACCCCGGCGGCCCGTTCGGCGAGCTCGACGCCGGCCAGCTGCGCGAGGCCGTGCTCGACCACTTCGGCATCGGCACGTCACCCGCCGCCTGAGCACCCCCGGAGCGCGGCGGGAGGACTACTTCGAGGAGCTGCTCGCCCTGCGCGGCAAGGAGCTGAGCCCCGAGCAGTGGACCGAGCTGTACGCCCGGCACGACCAGGTCATGGCCTGAGAGTCATGGCCTGACGTCGACGACCAGCTTGCCCTTGTGGGCGCCGCCGCGCAGCAGGTCGAGCAGCGCGCCGAACTGGCTCTCGATGCCGGCGACGACCGTCTCGTCGTAGCGGATCTTCCCATCGCGCAGCAGACCGGCGACGTGCGATCGGAACAGCGGCTGCCGGTGGGCGGAGTCCCAGACGATGAAGCCGCGCACCGTCAGCTTCTTGCCGACGATGAAGCCGAGGTTGTCCACCGGCTCGGTGCGGCCGTTGTAGGCCGAGATCATCCCGCACTCGACGAACCGCGCGAACGGGTTCGCGAGGTCCAGCGCCGCCTTCAGGTGGGACCCGCCGACGTTGTCGAAGTAGACGTCGAGGCCGTCCGGCAGCACCTCGCGCAGCTGACCCGCGAGGTCGCCGGCGCGGTGGTCGACGCAGGCGTCGAAGCCGAGCTCCTCCACGACGTAGCGACACTTGTCGGCGCCGCCCGCGCTCCCGACGACCCGGCAGCCCGCCAGCTTCGCGAGCTGACCGGCGAGGCTGCCGACCGCGCCGGAAGCGGCCGAGATCCAGACCGTCTCGCCGGGACGCACCTCGCCGATGTCGAACAGCCCCACCCACGCGGTCATGCCGGGCATGCCGAGCACGCCGAGGTAGTGCGGCAGCGGAGCCTGCTCCGGGTCCACGACGACCGCCGCGCGGGCCTTCACGACCGAGTGCGTCCGCCAGCCGAGCTCGTGCTGCACGAAGGTCCCGACCGGCAGTCGCGGGTCCTCGCTGACGACGACCTCGCCGACGGCGCCGCCGTACATCGCCGCGCCGACCTCGTACGGCGCGGCGTAGCTCTTCGCGTCGTTCATCCGGCCGCGCATGTAGGGGTCGACCGACAGGTAGTGGTTGCGGACGAGGACCTCGCCGGGACCGGGCACGGGCTCCTCGACGTCGACGAGGGCGACGTCCTCCGGCACCGGCTCGCCCTTCGGGCGGCGGCGCAGCTCCCACTGCTGGGCGGTCACAGCTTGACGGTCGTGAGCTCGGCGCCGGCGGCGCGCAGCCGCTCGACCAGCAGCGTGCCCATCGCCGTCGCCGGCGTCAGCACGCCGCCCGTGCCGGGCAGCGCGTCGAGGGCCAGGGACAGCGCGCTCTCCCCGAGCATCACGGCGGTGGCGGCGTAGCCCGGGTCGCCCTTCATCGCGATCGTCGTGCGGTAGCGCGCGCCCGTCGTCGACAGGCCGGTCGTCTCGGTGCGGAAGTGGCCGTTGGCCTGCGTCTTCTCCGACGGGCCCTCGCCGGGCGACGGCAGGACCCGGTCGAGCAGTCTGCGGGTGGGCGCGATCGCCATGCCGGCGCCGAGCGCCAGCACGCCGGCGCCGGTGCCGGCGGCGAGCACCGGCCCGAGCGGGCTGCGCCCGAAGGACATGACCTCCGCGTAGCGGAAGCGCTTGCCGTACGACCAGCCCTGCAGGGCGTTGCTGCGCCGGACGATGCGGGTGTTGAAGGGCGCCATCACGAACGGGCCCGTCCAGCGCCCGTCGGCGCGGCCGACGAGGTGGGCGTCGGTCTGCTTGCCGACGTCGGGCTCCCCTGCCTTGTCGGGCGAGAGGGCGTACGGGTCGGCCATCAGCGACCGCATCGACTTGTCGGTCTTCATCTCGTCGACCATGCCGCGCAGGGAGTCGATCGTGCCGCCGCTGACCCCGCCGCGCATCGACGCCAGGACCAAGGTGGTGTCGGTGAGCTCGCCGCCCGCCTCCCGGGCGAACTGCGCCGTGAGCAGCGCACCCAGGTCCGAGGGCACCGCGTCGAACCCGCACGCGTGCACGATCCGGGCGCCGGTGCCCCCGGCCTGCTCGTGGTGGCGGTCGGCGGACAGCCGCACGAACGGCAGCTCCCCGGTCAGGTCGGCGTAATGCGTGCCCGCCTCGGCGCAGGCGGCCACGAGCGGCTGTCCGTAGCGCAGGTAGGGGCCGACCGTCGTCGCGACGGCCGTGGCGGACTCGGCCAGTGCGCGTACGCCCTGCTCGTCGCCGGAGTCGACGACGACCACCGGCCAGTCGGCGGCGCCGTCGCCGAGGGAGTCGCGCACGGCGGTGACCCGCTCACGGGAGCGGCCGGCGAGGCCGATCCGCGTGCCGGGCGGCGCTGCCCGCAGCAGGTAGTCGGCGGTCAGGCGGCCGACGAAGCCGCTCGCGCCGTAGAGGACGAGGTCCAGGTCCCGCTCAGTGCCCATGACGGGCACCGTACGGGAGCGCTAGTACGCGGCCGGGCTCGGCTTGGTGTTGATGGCGGCGGTGCCGTCCTGGATCTCGACGGCGACCTGGGCGAGGCGGTCGGCGTGGGCACGCCCGTGGTGCGCGCAGAACAGCAGCTCGCCGTTGGCGAGGACGACCCGGTAGAAGGCCTGGGCTCCGCAACGGTCACAGCGGTCGGCGTGCGTGAGGTCTGCGGCGGCGAGCAGGGTCTGGGTCATGGGGTCCGTCCTCCCGTTGGTGGCCCGTGCGTACCCATCGGCCGGCAGGGCAGTCGGCGTGAGCCCTACCGGGTGACCAGTTGTGACCGACTAGGCCGGAGCGAGACCGGCCAGGACGGCGCGCGTGCCCGACAGCCCGAGCCGGGAGGCGCCCGCCTCCAGCATCGCCAGCGCCGCGGCGGTGTCCCGGATGCCGCCGCTGGCCTTCACGCCGAGCCGGTCGCCGACGGTCTCGCGCATCAGCCGGACGGCCTCGACGGAGGCGCCGCCGCTGGGGTGGAACCCGGTGGACGTCTTCACG
This sequence comes from Mycobacteriales bacterium, assembly GCA_046594005.1. GTDB lineage: Bacteria > Actinomycetota > Actinomycetes > Mycobacteriales > SCTD01 > SCTD01. The sequence goes on along the minus strand of JBKJQM010000437.1, from coordinate 6,228 downwards.
AACTGCGCGCCGCCGGCCTCGCTGCGCCGGCAGGCCTCGACGACCTGCTCGGGGGTCAGCGCGGCGGTCTCGAGGATGACCTTCAGCAGCACGTCGCCGCAGGCTGCCTTCACCGCGGCCACGTCGCGCTCGACGGCCTCCCAGTCGCCGGCCAGCACACGGCCGAGGTCCACCACCATGTCCACCTCGGTGGCGCCGCGGGTGATCGCGAGCGCCGCCTCGGCAGCCTTGACCTCGCTCTCGTGCGCGCCGGACGGGAAGCCGACGACGGTGCAGACGGCCAGCCCGTCGGCCGCCTCGACCGGGAGCCGGGAGGGGCTGACGCAGATGCTGAACGCGCTGAGCTCGGCGGCCTCAGCGGCCAGCACCGCCACCTGTGCGTCCGTCGCCTCCGGCTTGAGGAGCGTGTGGTCGACGGTGCGGGCGAGGGTGGCGCGGGTCCAGGTCACACCCCGGACCCTAGTGAGCCAGGCCGAGGCGCTCCTCGACCGCCGCGGCCAGCTCGTCCATCGCCCCCGGCGCCGGGTCCACGAGCTCGAGGTAGGCCTTGAGCTTGGGCTCGGTGCCGCTGGGCCGGACGACCACCCGGCCCCCGTCGAGGCGGTGCACGAGGACGTCGTCGGCAGGCTGCTCGACGGCGGTGACGGCGAACCGGCCGTACGCCGCCGGCGGGTGCGTCCGCACGTCGTCCACGGCGGCGGCGATGCGCGACAGGTCCTCGACGCGGTAGGCCAGCTGGCGGGTCTCGTGGACGCCGTAGCGCTCCTCGAGCTCGGCGAGGCGGTCGAGCAGGGTCCGCCCGCGGGCCTTCTCGAGGGCGGCCAGCTCGGCCACCAGCAGCGCCGCCGACATGCCGTCCTTGTCGCGGACGGTGGCCGGCGAGACGGCGACCCCGAGGGCCTCCTCGTACGCGTAGACCAGGTCGTCGCCCGCCCGCGCCAGGTGCTTGAAGCCGGTGAGCGTCTCGCTGAAGGGGACGCCCCAGCCGGCGGCGACCTTCGCGAGCATCGAGGAGGACACGACGGTCGTGGCGAAGCGGCCCCGCACGCCCTGCGACAGCAGGTGGTCGGCGAGCAGGACGCCGGTCTGGTCCCCCCGCAGCGGTCGGTCGCCGACGGCGACCGCGATCCGGTCGGCGTCCGGGTCGGACGCGATGGCGACGTCCGCGTCCGCGGACAGGCGCAGCAGGAGGTCCAGCGCGCCGGGCTCCTCCGGGTTGGGGAAGGCGACGGTCGGGAAGTCCGGGTCGGGCTGGGCCTGCTCGGCCACCACAACGGGCGCGGCGAAGCCGGCGCGCTCGAAGGCCGCCAGCAGCGTCTCCAGGCCGACGCCGTGCATCGGCGTGTAGGCCACCCGGACGTCGCGGTGCGTCGTGAGCGGCAGGGCGGTGATCGCGTCCAGGTAGGCCTGCCAGACGTCCTCGCCGAGTACCTCCGGCTCACCGAGCGGGAGCGCGAGGACGCTCTCGACCGCGGCGATGAGCGCCTCGACCTCGCTGTCGACCGGCGACGGCAGCTGCGCGCCATCGGCCAGGTAGACCTTCATCCCGTTGTCGGCGGGCGGGTTGTGGCTGGCGGTGACCATGACCCCTGCGTCTGCCCCGAGGTGCAGGACGGAGAAGGCCAGCACCGGCGTCGGCAGGTCGCGCGGCAGCAGCAGGGCGCGTACACCCGCGCCGGCCAGCACCGCCCCCACGTCCGCCTGGAACTCCACCGAGCCGTGCCTGGCATCGCGGCCGACCACGACGGTGGTGCCCGCCCCGAGGTGGCGGGCGAGACCGGCGGCGGTGCGGCGGACGACCGCGCGGTTCATGCCGTTCGGGCCCCCGCGGACCGGGCCACGCAGCCCGGCGGTGCCGAAGTGCAGGGGGCTCGCGAACCGGTCCGCGAGCGCGTCCACGTCGCCGTCTGCCAGCAGGGCCTCCAGCTCCGCGCGGGTGACGGGGTCCGGGTCGTCGGCGATCCAGTCCCGGACCTGCTGCTCGAGCCCGGTCACAGCCGACCGACCACCTGCGCGAGCAGCTGCCCGACGCGAGCAGCAGAGGCCTTTCCCGCCTCCAGTACCTCGGCGTGGTCGAGCGGCTGCCCGGTCATGCCGGCCGCCAGGTTGGTGACGAGCGAGACGCCGAGGACCTCCATGCCCTCGGCGCGGGCGGCGATGGCCTCCAGCGCCGTCGACATGCCGACGAGGTCGGCGCCCATCGCGCGCAGCATCCGGATCTCGGCGGGCGTCTCGTAGTGCGGTCCCGGCAGCGCCGCGTAGACCCCCTCCTCGAGGATCGGGTCCACGGCCGTGACCACCGCGCGCAGCCGGGCGGAGTAGAGGTCCACGAGGTCCACGAAGCGCGCTCCGACGAGTGGCGAGGTCGCCGTGAGGTTGAGGTGGTCGCTGATCAGCACCGGCTGGCCCACCTGCAGCCCGGCGCGGATGCCGCCCGCGGCGTTGGTGAGCACCACCGACCGGCAGCCCGCCGCCGCGGCGGTGCGCACCCCGTGCACGACGGCGTCGACGCCGCGGCCCTCGTAGAAGTGGGTGCGGCCGACGAGCACCATCACGCGCTGGCCGTCGACCTCCAGCGAGCGGACACGGCCGGCGTGGCCGGCGACGACGGGCGGCAGAAAGCCGGGCAGCTCTGTGACCGCGACGTCCACGTCGGCAGCGCCGAGGGCGTCGGCCGCCGGCACCCAGCCCGAGCCCATGACGAGGGCGACGTCGTGCCGCTCCACCCCGGTGATCTGCGCCCAGCGGGCGGCCGCGGCGGACGGGGCGGTCAGGGCGGACGCGTCGGGCTGCACGCCTGCGGACGCTAGTCCTCCAGCCGTGGGCGCCCGTGATGTGTGGAGTACCACGTTTGTCTCGTTCACCAGCGAGAAGATCAGGACGACTGACCCCCACCAGGCCGCGTGCCCGGTCTCGACGACGGAGCACGGACCATGACCCGACCGACCCCGGTCTCGTTGAGCGCAGACCTGGACGGCCCGGTCTCCTGGGTGGACCACGGGGGTCCTTCCGACGGTCAGGTCGTCGTCGCGGTCCACGGTCTCGGCGGGTCGCACGCCAACTGGCACGACCTCGCCCCACTGCTGGCGGGGCGTCACCGCGTCGTCGCTGTCGACCTGGCCGGTCACGGCCGCACCCCTCGCGCGGGCCGCTCGTCCTCCGTGCGCGCCAACTGTGCGCTGCTCGGCCGCTTCCTCGACGAGGTCGTGGGCCGCCCCGCCGTGCTCCTGGGCAACTCCATGGGCGCCGCCATCTCGATCCTGCACGCCGCCGAGCTGCCCGGCTCCGTGGCCGGCCTCGCCCTGATCGGCCCCGCCCTGCCGCGCTCGCGCACCGACCTGCCGGGGCGCGCCCTGGCCAAGCAGGTCGCGCTGTTCGCCGTCCCGGGGCTGGCGGAGCGCTCGCTGGCCCGCCGGCAGGCCAGGCTCGGCGCCGAGGCCTTCGTGCAGGCCACCCTCGAGCTGACCTGCGCCGACCCGTCGAAGGTCTCGCCCGAGGTGCGTGCGCTCGCGATCGCGCTGCACGAGGAGCGGGTCGGCGGCGGCGACGCCGAGGCCGCGTTCCTCGAGGCCGCCCGCTCGCTGGGCCTGCTCGTGACGAGGGCCGGCGCCTACCGCCGGCTGCTCGCGTCCGTCACCGCCCCGGGAATCGTGCTCCAGGGCGAGCTCGACCGGCTGGTCCCCGCCTCCGGTGTCGCCCAGCTCGCCGCGCTGCAGCCCGGCTGGGCTGTCCACGTGCTCGACGGCCTGGGCCACGTGCCCCAGATCGAGGCCCCCCGGCGTACGGCCGACCTGCTCCTCCCCTGGCTCGACTCCCTGGCCGTGGCCGAGGACGCCCTGGCGGATGCCTCATGACCGCGCTCCCGACCGTCGACGGCCTCGTGGCCCACACCCCCGCCGTCCCGCTGCTCAACCTCCCCAACGTCCTCACCATGGGCCGGCTGGTCGTGGTGCCGTTCTTCGCGCTCCTGCTCCTGGTCGACTCCACGTCGGACGGCGCACGGCTGCTCGCGGCCGGGCTGTTCGCCGGCGCCTGCCTCACCGACGTCGTCGACGGCCACCTCGCCCGCAGCCGCGGCCAGGTCACGGACTTCGGCGTGATGGCCGACCCGATCGCCGACAAGGCCCTCGTGGGCACCGCCCTCGTGGCGCTGTCGCTGATCGGGACGCTGCCCTGGTGGGCCACGGCGGTGGTCCTGGGGCGCGAGGTCGCGGTCACCCTCATGCGCGGCGTGCTGTCCCGCCACGGGATGATCCCGGCCAGCCGCGGGGGCAAGCTCAAGTGCCTGTCGCAGAACCTCGCCGTGACGCTGTACCTGCTGCCGCTCAGCGGCCCGGCTGCCGATCTGCGCATGCCGGCGCTGCTGGTCGCGGTGGCCGCCACCCTGCTGACCGGGCTGGACTACGCCCGGCAGGGTGCCCGCCTGCACGCCTCCACCCAGGTCGCCTCATCCCCCTGAGCCGCACCGGCATGGGAGGATCTGAGGCAATGCTCGCCGACCTGGAGCGGTCGTACGCCGCCGCCCTCGACACCGTCCTGCGGCGCAGCCACCTCATGTCGCCCGACGAGATGCCCGCCCTGGCCGTGGCCGGCGCGTCGTGCCTCGGCGCCACCAGCGCCGTCCTGTGGCTCGTCGACTACGAGCAGGTCACCCTCGTCCCGCTGACGGGCGCCTCACCCACCGACCGCGACCGGATGAGCGTGGACGGGTCGGTGGCCGGCCGCGCCTTCCGCGGTGTGGAACCCGTCGAGGTCGAGAGCGAGCGGGGGCGCCGGCTGTGGGTGCCGCTCCTGGACGGCGTCGAGCGACTGGGCGTGCTCGAGGTGGTCGTGCCCACCGACGGCGGAGCCGCCCTGACCACAGACCTGCACCAGGCCTTCGGCCAGCTCGCGCACCTGCTGGCCGAGCTGCTGATCAGCAACAGCGCGTACACCGACTCCTACGAGTGGTTCCGCCGCCAGGAGGCGATGGCCTTGCCGGCCGAGATGCAGCACCGGCTGCTGCCACCGCTCACCTTCGGCACCTCCCGGCTGGTCATCAGCGGCCTGGTGGCGCCGGCCTACGAGGTGGGCGGCGACGCCTTCGACTACGCGCTCAACGGCAACATCGCCCACGTCGCGGTGTTCGACGCGATCGGCCACGGACTGCAGGCCAGCCTGCTCGCCACCCTCGCGGTGTCCTGCTACCGCAACAGCCGGCGGGCCGGCCTGGACCTCGCCGACACGGCCCACCGGATCGACAGCGCGCTGGACGAGATGTTCGGCGGCGAGCGCTTCGTCACCGCCTGGCTCGCCCAGCTCGACATCGACACGGGGCTGCTGCGCTGGGTCAACGCCGGCCATCCGGCCGCGATGCTGCTGCGCGGCCCGCGGATGGTGAAGGAGCTGGCCGGGGAGCCGGCCCTCCCGCTCGGCCTGAACGCCCTCGGCCCGGGGGAGTTCTCGGTCAACGCGGAGTCGCTGCAGCCGGGCGACCGGCTGCTGCTGGTCACCGACGGGGTGGACGAGGCGCGCACCGAGGACGGCGAGTGCTTCGGCCGGACGCGGCTGGCCGAGTTCGCGGCCCGCGAGGCGGCCACCGGCCTGCCGACACCGGAGGTCATGCGGCGGCTGCAGCAGGCGATCCTGCGGCACCTGACCGGCCGGCTGCAGGACGACGCCACGACGCTGTTCTTGGAGTGGGCTGGCACGTCAGCCGAGCGCCTCGTTCCCTGAGCGAGGGGCCGAGCAGCCGTCTGCCCGGTGCGCCCGCGACACGACGTCACGCAGGTGCGGGGGACGCAGCTACAGCACCGGCCGCGGGGTCCGCCGCTGTCGTCGCACGCCGTGCGGGCCAGGCACCCGTCAGCGCTCTGGCTCCTGCCACACGCCTGGGGCACTGTTCCCGGGCCGTACGTGCCGACGTCCGGATCTGCTGGCGAGGAGGCACAGCGGGTCCGACCCCGCCTTGCCGCGGCCCGGTGATGAGGCGAGATCGCCTGTGGACAAGCCACTTTCGGTCGTCAAGCTGTTCGAACAGGTGTACGATGAGGCATGTCCGCAGCGCCCTTCCTCGACGGTGACCTGTCGTCGGGGGATGTGGCGCAGGCGGCGTCGTTGGACGCGGTGCGCGAGCGGCTTGCCGCGGATGCGCGGTCGTGGGCGGTGCAGCTGCAGGAGTGCGCGACGTTGGCGTGGCGGGCGCAGCGGGCCGGGGCGCAGACCCGGCGGACGCTGGCGTTGGAGCTG
>JBKJQM010000032.1:0-7157 GCA_046594005.1 Mycobacteriales bacterium | reverse complement strand
GACCGGTCGACCAGCGCCGCGAGCCGCTCCGCCGACAGTGCCTGCGGCGCCGCACGCGACGACCACTCGGTGGCCGTTGCGCTGCTGGACATGCCTGGACCCTATCGCCGCCCTACGACGAAAATGGCTGCACCGCAGCACTTGTGGAGCAGCAACGTGGATCGCGCGCCCCCCGGAATGCCGGATGCCGCACCACCCGGCGGTACCGGGAACGGCCCCTGTACCTCTTGACCGTCGGCCGCGAACGGGGGAGAGCCGTCGCTCCAGGCCCGGTCCCAGCGGGGCCGTCGCAGGTCGTCAGACCCAGGCGGCGAGCACGAGATGTCGCTCAACTCGTCGTGTGGCATCGTGCGGATTCATGTTGATGGCCGGTGCCTACGAGGACGAAGGCAACGGCTCTCGGCTCTGTTGAGGGGGCTGGGGGAGGGGGCCGACATGCACGTCCCGCTGACGCCGGCGTGGCGGATCCGGGACGTGCTCTGCCACGTGGTCGGGCTTGCCGAAGACTGCGTGGCGGGTGACTACCCGGAGGTCTCGGACCCCAAGCGAAGGCCCGAGCAGGCAGCTCAGCGCGACGTCTGGACGCAGGCGCAGGTCGACCGCCGATCGGACTGGTCGGTGCCCCGGTTGCTCGAGCACTGGACTGCCGTCGGCGAGGCACTGGAGGGGCTGCTGCGTGCCGAGCACCTGCCCGCCGGGTACCCGCAGGTGATCGCGGTCGGACCGACGTTCGACCTGAGCTGTCACCTCCACGATGTGCGCCATGCACTGGACCGACCGGGAGACCGCGAGGCGCGGACGACGCGCATCGCGTTCGGAGTGGGCCGGTCGTGGCTCGGACTGCGGCTCGGAACGGCTGGCGTTGCGGCGCTGCGGCTGCGCTCCCCGGAACGGGAATGGACCGTCGGGGACGGTGAGCCTGGAGCCACGCTGACGGGAACGGCCTTCGACCTGTTTCGCAGCCTGACCGGGCGCCGAAGTGTCGAGCAGTTGCTCGACCTTGAATGGGACGGCGACCCGACGCCCTACATCGACGTGCTGTCGCCCTACCCCTACCCGCACAGCGCAGTCAGGGAGTGATCGACGCTGCTGGCAAGACATCCATGCCGATGCTGGTCCCTGCCCGTCCCGGTGGCGGCAGGAGGAAGCGGCGCGACCGATTCGGCGGGATGCCTAGGCCAAGGACAGCGCGACGTCGAAGACCACGGCGTTGACGTCCTCCGGCACGGGCCGGGCGTCCTCCGACAGCGCGGTCGACCACGGCCGCTCGGCCATCTCCTCGCGGCACCACAGGATCGAGGCCGCGCGCATCGAGAACGCCGCCGCCGCCGAGAACACCGCCGACGAGGTGAGGTCGACCGCGAGGTGGCCCGAGGCGGCCCACTTGGAGACCAGCGCCGGCGGCTGGCGCAGCATCGCGCTGGTCGTGAAGATGGTCCCGCGGTGCGCGTGCAGCTCGCGGGCCGCGAGCAGCGAGGCGGCGCGCGTCACGCGTCCGAGGTTGGCCGACGCCGATCCCTTGCCGCCGTAGTACTGCGACACGCCCTCGCCGATGGTGGCCTTCTCGGGCAGCACGATGTCGCCGACGCGGACCTGCGGCTGCAGCGCCGCGCACGGACCGATCTGCACGACGACCGGCGTACCGCAGGTCCCCAGCGCGTGGATCGGCTCGACGATGCGGGACGCGCCGTACGCCGTGCTGAACGCCACCGGCATCCCCTCGTCCCAGCCGAGCCACAGGTCGGGCATGCCGAGCTCGCGCACGCCCTCGAGCAGGCCGAGGCGGTCGTTGAGGGCTTTCTTGCGCCACCAGGTCGGCTCGAGGACGAGCAGTCGCGGGACCTCGTCCTCGAGCAGCCCGAGCAGGTCCATCCAGTCAGTGCGGTCCACACCACCATCCTGCCGTGCGGCCGCACCGGCATGCGGTGGCGAGCGCGTACGGGGTTGGATGACGGCGTGGACCGGACCGAAGTGCTGCGCCAGGTCCGCCTCGCCGGGTCGCAGCTGCTCGAGGTCCCGGCGGAGGAGCTCGACGAGGACGCGACATTCACCGATCTCGGTGTCGACTCGCTGTCCCGCGTGGAGATGGCCCTGGCGTTGGAGGACCTGTTCGACGTCGAGCTGCCCGAGGAGGTCGTTACCGCCCTGACGACCGTCGGCGACCTCGTCGACGCGGTGCTCGAGCAGGCGTCGGTGCACGCGCCCGCACCGCGCTACCCCCTCGTGGTGGTGACAGAGACGTGGAACGGCGGACCCGCGCTGTCCTACGCCGGCCGGCCCCCGACCGTGGTGGACGTGCTCGACCAGGCCGTGCGGGACGACCCGTACCGCGTGCTGTTCCTGCTGCCCGGCGGCGACAGCGTGCGCCGCCGCGACTTCGCGGACCTGGTGGAGGGTGCCGCACGCCGGTTGCGCGAGCACGGCCTCGGGCGCGGCGACGTGGTCGCGGTCGCCGCGCGCAACGGCCTCGAGCTCGCGGTCGCGCAGTTCGCCTGCGCCCGCGCGCACCTCGTGCTCTGCGGGCTCAACGTGCACCAGGCGCCGACGCTGTGGGCGTGGCTCGTCGAGAGCTCGGGCGCGCGGCTGGTGCTCGCGCAGCCGGAGTTCGCGGACGCCCTGCCGGGGTCGCTCGACGCGGCCGAGGTGCTGCTCGCGCCGGGGGAGCCGTGGGCGTACGACCCGGCCGTCGACCGTCCGGCCGAGGACGCGACCTACTGCCTGGTGCACACCAGCGGCACCACCGGACGTCCCAAGGCCAGCCGCGTCGTCCACCGGTGCTCGGTGCACTCGGCGATGTCGTACGCGCACCTGCTGGCTCTCGGGCCCGACGACGTGTCGGCGGTGCTGTTCCCGCTCTACTACATCTCCGCCATGCACGCGCACGTCCTGCCGGCGCTGCTCACGGGCGGGGCCTGCCTGCTCCTGCCCGGCGCCACACCCGCGGCGTACGTCGACGCGCTCGCCGAGCACGGCGTGACGTGGGCGTACGCCGTCCCGTCGTTCTGGCAGCTCGTCGTACGCCGCGGTGGCCTGGACGCCGCACGGCTGCCGCGCCTCACCCGCATCGGCATGGGCGGCTCTCCCTGGCCGCCGGGCATGGAGCCGGAGCTGCGGGAGCGACTCCCGCACGCACAGCTGTACGACGTGTACGGGCTGTCGGAGACACACTCGCCCGCGACGATGCTGCTCGACGGCGACTTCGCCGACCACGCAGGCACGATCGGTCGGGTACTGCCCTGCATGGAGGCCCGCACCGACGCGCCCCCCGGCGAGCCGGGGGAGCTGCTGCTGCGCGGCTCGCTGGTGACGACCGGCTACGAGGGCGACCCGGAGGCGACGGCCACGGCCCTGTCCCCCGACGGCTGGTTCCGCACCGGTGACGTCGCGCGCATCGACGCCGACGGCTTCGTGACCGTGCTCGACCGGGTGAAGGACATGGTCAACAGGGGCGGTCACAAGGTGTTCTCCGCCGAGCTCGAGCGCGTCCTGCGCGAGCACGAGTCCGTCGAGGACGCTGCGGTCGTCGGTGTCCCCGACCGGGTGGGCGAGGAGCTGGTGGCCGTCTACGTCGTGGCCGCCGACGGCCAGGCGCCGGAGGCGGCAGCGCTGCGGCGGCACGTCGCCGGCGCGCTGGCCGACTACGCGGTGCCGCGGTGGGTGCACGTCGTGGATGCCCTGCCACGGGGTGCGACCGGCAAGACCGACAAGACGCAGCTACGAGCCGACGCGGTCCAGCGGGCGTCCAGGTAGGGACCGGGCTCATGCATCTGCTTTGATATGCGTCCTGCCTTCCCCTGCCCTTGGAGTGTCCGTCGTGCGTCTCCCTGCCTCGTCCGACCTCTCCCGTCGCGGGTTCCTCGGCCTCGGTGCCGGCGTCGGCGCAGCCGTGCTCCTGTCCGCCTGCGGCAGTGACGACGGGGGCGCGGTCGGCGCCCCCGCGACCAGCGGCGCCAGCTCGGCTGCCCTCGAGCCGTACGAGGTCAGCACCTGCGTCTACTCCAAGAACCACGCCTCGGCGGCGCTCTACTGGTCGAAGTTCGCGCCCGCGGGCATCACCGTGAAGGTCGTCCCGGTCAAGAGCGCCACCGAGGTGCAGGACGGCCTCGAGTCCGGCCAGTTCGACTTCGGGCTGCTCGCGCCCTACACGCCGATCATCGCCCTGGAGAAGGACCCGAAGCTCATCACGAGCCGCATCGTCGGGATGATCTCCAAGGGCGGTCTGGGCCTGTGCGGCAAGAAGGGCGTCGTCGACAAGGTCAGCGATCTCAAGGGCAAGAAGATCGCCGTGCCGCCGCCCACGCTGCAGGTGCTGATCCTCAACGACGTCCTGCGCAAGGCGGGCCTCGTGCTCGGCAAGGACGTCGAGGCCGTGCCCCTCGGCTTCGCCGACCACGTCACCGCCTTCGCCCGCGGTGACGTCGACGCGTTCATGGGCTCGGAGCCGCCGGTCACGAAGGCGATCGTCGAGGCGAACGGCGTGCGGCTGCCCGAGGCGTCGATGACCCCGGTCGGCGACTTCAACACCGCCAACTGGGCCTCGGCGAAGGTCCTGCAGGAGCGGCCCGACGTCGTGCGCGCGGTCTGCAAGATGCAGAAGGGCGCGGCCGAGTACCTCAGCCCGGGCGGCGTCAACGACAAGGCGGTGTGGAAGGACCTGCTCGTCGACCAGTTCGGGTTCTCCCCCCAGGTCTACGAGACCGTGCTCGACAACATCGGTGCGCGCTGGGAGTTCGACGAGGCGCGGGTCAACCAGGTCAAGGGCGCCGCCATGATGCTCAAGCAGCAGGGCGGCATCACGACCGAGCCGGACGTGGAGCAGCTCTTCGCCCGCGAGTACTGGACGATCTAGCGGTCATGTCCGCAGCGCTGCTCGAAGATGCCGTCCTCGCCACCCGGCCGGCCGGCGAACGGCGGCGCTCCGGCACCCGCTGGCGACGCCTGCTGGGGTTCGCCGTGCCGCTGCTCCTGCTCCTGCTCTGGCAGGTCGCCACTGCCGCGGAGCTCCTCTCAGCGCGGCTGCTGCCGCCCCCGGCCGACGTCGGCGAGCAGCTCTGGAAGTTCTTCTTCGGCGGCACCAGCACCGTCACCCTGGCCGGCGTCGTGCCGTTCACGGGCGCCGGGGGCGGCCACCTGCTCGCGAGCCTGCAGAGGTGCGGGGTGGGCTGGCTGCTCGCCGTCGCGGTCGGCACGCTCGTCGGCCTGGCGCTCGGCCTGTCTGCCCTTGCCCGCGACCTGCTCGACCCGGTCCTGAACGCGCTGCGCGCCGTACCCATCTTCGCCTGGCTCCCGTTGGCCCTGGTGTGGTTCGGCATCGGTGAGGGCGCGGCCCGCGCGCTGATCTTCGTCGGCGCGCTGTGGCCGGTCCTGGTCGCGGTCGGTGACGCGACGTCCCGCGTCCCACGCGGCCACGTCGAGACGGCCCGGATGCTCGGCACCCCGCGCCGGATGCTCTGGCGGTCGGTCTACCTGCCGAGCGCGCTGCCCGAGGTCGTGACCGGCCTGCGCCTGTCACTGACGCTGGCCTGGACGGTCGTCATCGTCGGCGAGCTGTCCGGCACCACGTCCGGGCTCGGCGCGATGATGAACGCCGCCCGCGAGAGCGGCCGCACCGACCAGGTCGTCGTGGGGATCCTCGTGTTCGCCACGGTCGGCCTCGCGGCCGACGTGGTGCTGCGGCTGCTGACGCGACCATGGGTTCGCTGGGCCTCGTCGTGACGGATGCGGTCGGGGGGACGCTGGCCGCCCGTGGTCTGTCCAAGTCCTTCGGCGACCTGCCCGTCCTCGACGGGGTCGAGCTCGAGGCACGGGCCGGGCAGGTGCTCGCGGTCCTCGGTCCGAGCGGCTGCGGGAAGTCGACGCTGCTGCGCGTGCTCGCCGGCTTCGAGGCGCCGACGACCGGCGAGGTGCTGCTCGACGGGAAGCACGTCGACGGGCCCTCGCACCTGCGCGGCATGGTCGCCCAGGCCGGCGGCCTGTTCCCGTGGCTGTCGTTGCGCGACAACCTCGCCTTCGGCCCGCGGGCGCAGAAGCGTCCGGCCGCCGAGGTGCGCGACGTGGTCGAGGACCTGCTGCACGCGACCGGACTCGACGGCTTCGCCGACTCCCTGCCCAAGCAGCTGTCCGGGGGGATGCGCCAGCGCGCGGCCATCGCGCAGGTGCTGGCCAACCGTCCGCCCGTGCTTCTGCTGGACGAGCCGTTCGGGGCGCTCGACGCGCAGACCCGGCTGCGCATGCACGAGTGGTTGCTGGGCCTGCTGGCAGAGCGCCCCACCACGACGCTGCTGGTCACCCACGACGTTGAGGAGGCGCTGCTCCTGGGCGACCGGCTGGCGCTGCTGTCGAACCGGCCGGCGCGCGTCGTCGACGAGCAGCCCGTGCCGTTCGGTCCCGGTCGCGGCCGGGCGGTGCTCAGCGATCCGGCGTTCGTGCGCATGAAGGCGATGGTGCTCGAGCGCGTGCTGGCCGCTTAGACCAGCAGGGCCAGAGCGGCTGCCCGGTCGACCTTCCCGTTGCGGTTGCGTGGCAGCTCGGCGACCACGCGCAGCGGTCGCGGAACGGCGTGCGCACCCAGAGCTGTGCGCACCGCGGCCTGCAGGACCGCGAGGTCCGGCTCCACCCCGGGGCGTGCCACGACGGCCGCGCCGACGTTCTGCCCGGTCACCGCGGAGGGAACGCCGACCGCGACCGCATCGGACAGCTGACCGGTCGCCAGCAGCGCGCGCTCCACCTCGGCCGGGTAGATGTTCACGCCGCCGCGGATGATGAGGTCGACCGCGCGACCGCCGACGTACAGGTAGCCCTCGTCGTCCATCCGGCCCAGGTCGCCGGTGCGCAGCCAGCCGTCCTGTATCGCCAGGGCCTGGGTGCCGCCCCAGTAGCCCGGCGTCACAGCAGGCGAGCGCACCCACACCTCGCCGTGCTCGCCGGGCGGGACGTCCTCGCCCGCGGGTCCGACCAGGCGGACGTCGGCGTACGGCGCTGGCCGCCCGACGCTCCCCGGCCGGCGCAGGGCCTCCACATCGGGCAGCACCGTCACGGGCGCGCACGTCTCGGACAGCGCGTAGACGTCGAACATCCGCAGGTGCGGCATCCGCTCGCGCACCCGGTCGAGGGTCCCGGGTGGTGCGGGCGCGCCGCCGTAGACCGCGAGCCGCACC
>JBKJQM010000016.1:0-7422 GCA_046594005.1 Mycobacteriales bacterium | reverse complement strand
GTCCTTCGACCAGGACACCGCCGAGCGCATGGCCGGCAAGATGATGGAGGGCAAGGACTTCGACCTCGAGGACTTCCTCGAGCAGATGGTCCAGGTCAAGAAGATGGGCTCGCTGACGTCCCTGCTCGGGATGCTCCCCGGCATGGGTCAGATGAAGGAGGCCCTCGCGCAGGTCGACGACAAGGACATCGACCGCATCGCGGCGATCATCCGGTCGATGACCCCGCAGGAGCGCCGCGAGCCCAAGATCCTCAACGGCTCGCGCCGGCTCCGGATCGCCAAGGGCTCCGGCGTCACCGTCACCGAGGTCAACAACCTGGTGGACCGGTTCTACGACGCGCAGAAGATGATGAAGCAGATGGGCGGCATGGCCGGCATGACCGGGCTGCCCGGGATGGGCCGCAAGGCCAAGCGCCAGCAGTCGGCCGGCAAGAAGGGCAAGAAGGGCCCGGGTCGCGCCGGCGGCGGACCGAGCAAGGCCAAGGCGCTGCCGGCCGGCCAGCCACAGCTGCCCCCCGGGATGCCCCAGCTGCCCCAGGGACTGCCCCAGGGCTTCCAGCTCCCGCCCGGCTTCCCGCAGGCGCCCGGTGGCAACGGCCCCGACCCGTTCGGGCTGCGCCGCCCGAGGTAGCTACGGCTTGGGGTGCGTCTTCAGGAAGCGCCAGCCCTCGCCGGTCGCGTCGTACCCGCTCCCGCTGCGCGTCGGCCAGGTGTGCGCGACGCGCGTCAGGACGACGGAGCGGACGGCGGCGCCGGTGGCGGCCCACTGCCGCGGCGCGTTCCGCACGGGGGGCAGCGGTGACCTCAGCTCGCGGCTGAACCGGGCGCCGGCCAGCGGCACCGTCGGGTCCTTGGCGCCGTTGACCGCGAGCACCGCGGTCGGCCGGCGCGGCACGCAGCGCGCCGTGCTCGTCCCCGCGACGGCCAGGATGCCGGCGATGCGCCCCGGGCGCCCGCAGGCGTAGCGGTAGGCCAGCATCGCGCCGTTGCTGAAGCCCGCGAGGCTCACGCGCCGGCGGTCGATGCCGTGCAGCGCGCCGGTGATCTGCAGCAGCCGGTCGAGGTAGGCGAGGTCGTCCACGTGGGCGCGTGCGGCCGCCCCGCAGCACGGGCCGGCGTTCCACGAGCCCTTGTAGCCGGCGCCCCAGACCAGCACGAAGCGCTGCTGGAACGACAGGGTCGACCAGTGCTGCTGCGCCTCGACCGACTGCAGTGACGCGCTGAGACCGTGCAGCGACACGAGCAGCGGTGCGGTGGCGCGCGCCGAGCGCGGCACGTAGAAGCGGGCCTTGCGCACCAGGCCGCCCTGCAGCCACGTGATGTCCCCGCGGAAGCCCTCGCCGGTGGCGAGGCGGTCAGGCACGCGGCCCTCGCCCAGCCGGTACGTCGCCCAGCCGTCGCGATCCGTGCCTGTCCGGCGCAGCGCCGGGAGGGGCGCCGCGACGGGCGGGACGGCGGCGGCGCGCAGCGTGCTCGTACGCGCGTCCGTGGGGGTGGGCCCCGCCGCGGCCGGGGCTGCGCTGAGCGAGGTGAGCGCCAGCAGGCCGCTAAGCAGGAGCAGCACCGCCAGTGCCGCGATGGAGCGTACGGCGGCGATCGGGTGCACGAGCAGGACTGTAGGTGTCGGATCGGACGAGCCGGGGTAGAACGCGCCATCTCTCCGCGAGCCCTGCGGTGCGCCACGGGCGTCGGCGGCCGCGCCGTGCGTCTGGGTACGATGGGCGGGAGTTCCCGCCACGTACGGCCCTCTACCCGTCCGTCGGCGTGCCCGCAGACCGCTCCTGGCCGCGCATCCCCACGCGCAGCGCCGGGAGCCACCCATCCACACGACCGGAGTCCCACACCCGTGGCTGTCAAGATCAAGCTCATGCGCCTCGGCAAGATGCGCGCCCCGTACTACCGGATCGTCGTCGCCGACGCGCGCACCAAGCGCGAGGGCCGCGTCATCGAGACGATCGGCAAGTACCACCCTAAGGAGAACCCCTCCTTCATCGAGGTCGACGGCGACCGCGCCGCGTACTGGCTGGGTGTCGGCGCGCAGCCGACCGAGCCCGTCGCCGCCATCCTCAAGGTCACCGGCGACTGGCAGAAGTTCAAGGACCTGCCGGCCCCGCCGCCGATGCTGGTCGCCGAGCCCAAGCCGGACCGCAAGGCGATCTTCGAGGCCGCCGCGCGCGAGAGCGTCGAGGCCAGCGGTGCCGCGACGACCCCGAAGAAGAAGGCCGCTCCCAAGGCTGCCGCTGCGACGAGCGACGACGCCCCGGCTCCGGCCGCGCCGGCCGGCGAGGCGGCCCCGGCTGCCCCTGAGGCTGCGGACGAGTCAGCAGCGGCTCCGGAGGCCTCCGCCGCCGAGGCCCCCGCGCCCGAGGCACCTGCGCCCGAGGCCGGCAGCGAGACCGCGGCCGACGACGCCACCACCGACAAGGCCTAGTCCGTGCTCGAGAACGCCCTCGAGCACCTGGTCAAGGGCATCGTCGACAACCCCGACGACGTCGAGGTCGAGCTGGTCACCGGGCGCCGCGGCCGCACCCTCGAGGTGCGCGTCAACCCGGAGGACCTCGGCAAGGTGATCGGCCGCAACGGCCGTACCGCCAAGGCCCTGCGCACCGTCATGACCGCCCTCGGCGGTAAGGGCGTGCGCGTGGACGTCGTCGACACCGACGAGGTCCGCTAGTCCGTGGCACGCGTCGCCGGGCACGGCCCCCGACGCCCGGCTCGTCCTGCAGCCCCGGTCGCCCCTGCGGTGACCGGGGCTGAGGCCGTTCCCGCGACGACGTCGCCGCTGGAGCCCGACCTGCTCGTGGTCGGCCGGATCGGCAAGCCGCAGGGCATCAAGGGCGAGGTGACGCTGCAGGTGCGCACCGACGACCCGGAGAGCCGGTTCGCCGCGGGCGCCGTCCTGCTCACCGACCCGCCCGAGCGCGGGCCGCTGACCGTCGCCTCGTCCCGCTGGCAGAACGGCCGCCTGATCGCGCTGTTCGAGGGCGTCGCCGACCGCAACGACGCCGAGCGGCTGCGGGAGACCCTGCTGCAGGTCGACGCGCGCACGCTGCCGCCCCCCGAGGACGAGGACGAGTTCCACGACCACGTCCTGCGCGGCTTGTCCGCCGAGCTGGTGGACGGCCGCGGACGGATCGGCGAGGTGGTCGACGTCCTGCACCTGCCGCAGGGCGACGTCCTGGTCGTGAAGCGGGACGACAACGGCGCCGAGGTCCTCGTGCCGTTCGTCAAGGCCATGGTCCCGACCGTCGACGTCGCGGCGCGGCGCCTCGAGGTCGACCCGCCCGAGGGGCTGCTGGACCTCACCGAGGCGGCTCCCGAGCCGTGATCGTCGACGTCGTCACGATCTTCCCGGACTACCTCGCACCGCTCGGCGTCTCGCTCCTGGGCAAGGCCCAGGAGCGCGGCCTGCTCGAGGTGCGCGTGCACGACCTGCGCACCTGGACCTCCGACGTCCACCGCACCGTCGACGACAGCCCGTACGGCGGCGGACCCGGCATGGTCATGAAGCCGGAGCCGTGGGGCGAGGCGCTGGACGCCGTCCTCGCGGCGGGCGGGCCGGCGCCGGCGCCGGTGCTCGTCGTCCCCACGCCGAGCGGGCAGCCGTTCACCCAGGAGCTCGCCCTCGAGCTGTCCGCCGAGCCGTGGCTGGCCTTCGCCTGCGGCCGCTACGAGGGCATCGACGCCCGCGTGCTCGACGACGCCGCCGGCCGCTTCCGGGTGGTCGAGGTGTCGCTCGGCGACTACGTGCTGGCCGGGGGAGAGGTGGCCGTCCTGGTCGTGGTGGAGGCCGTCGCCCGGCTGCTGCCCGGCGTGCTCGGCAACGCCGAGTCGCACCGCGACGACTCCTTCGCGCCCGGGGCGATGGAGCTGCTGCTCGAGGGGCCGGTCTACACGCGCCCGCCGGTCTGGCGCGGGCGGGAGGTGCCGCCGGTCCTGCAGTCCGGTGACCACGCGCGGATCGCCCGCTGGCGGCGGGACGAGGCGCTGCGGCGGACGGCCGCGCGGCGGCCCGAGCTGCTGGCCCGGCTGTCCGACCGCCTGGACGCCGCGGACCGGTCGGCGCTGGAGCGCCCGCCGGAGGGTGTGGCAGAGTAGAGGGCTGTCGCGCGGTCCCTGCTGTTGCACGGGGGCACCGCTGCGAGACCCCCCGCACCACAGGCCACCCGGCACCCGCGCGCTCGCGTGCGCTGCCGCACGAGGAAGCGACGCCCCACATGAACGTCCTGGACGCACTCGACGCCGCGCAGCTGCGCACCGACGTCCCCGACTTCCGCCCCGGTGACACCGTCGACGTCGGCGTGCGCGTCGTCGAGGGCAACCGCTCCCGCGTGCAGCGCTTCAAGGGCGTCGTCATCCGCCGCCAGGGCGGCGGCTCCCGCGAGACCTTCACGGTCCGCAAGGAGAGCTTCGGCGTCGGCGTCGAGCGCACCTTCCCCGTGCACACCCCCGTGATCGAGGACATCCTCGTCGTCACCCGCGGCGACGTCCGCCGCGCGAAGCTGTACTACCTGCGCGAGCTGCGCGGCAAGAAGGCGAAGATCAAGGAGAAGCGCTCCGTGGTCCCGAGCACCAAGGGCGCCGCGCGTACCGCGCCGGCGGCCACGCCTGCTCCGCCGACCGCCGCTCCCGTAGCACCGCCCGAGGCCTGAGCCTCCGGTTCGCACACGTCACGCCCGGGCACTGCCCGGGCGTGACGCATGTCCGCACCCTCCTGTCCGGCACTGTGGCCGGCACCCCTCCGTTAGGGTTCGCGTGATGAGCAGCGACACGTCCGAGACTGCGACCAGCGGACCGGGCGGGTCCGGCGGCGGTGTGCCCCCGGCCGGCGCGTCCGGTCCCGGCAGGCACGCCAAGGGCGGCGGTGCGAAGGGCGGCTCGTTCTTCCGCGAGCTGCCGTTCCTGGTGATCATCGCGTTCCTGCTGGCGCTGCTCATCAAGGCCTTCCTGGTGCAGGCGTTCTACATCCCGTCGGGCTCGATGCAGCAGACGCTCGAGCTGCGCGACCGGGTGCTGGTCAACAAGCTCGTCTACGACTTCCGCGACATCCACCGCGGCGAGATCGTCGTGTTCAACGGGCTGGACTCCTTCAGCCCCGAGAACGAGATCGCCCCGCCGAGCAACGGCGTCCAGAAGGTGCTGCGTGCCGTGACCGGCGCCATCGGCGTCGGCGCCCCCGGCGAGAAGGACTTCATCAAGCGCGTGATCGGCGTCCCCGGCGACCGGGTGGCCTGCTGCACCAACGGCCACGTGACGGTCCAGCCGAAGGGCGCCGCGCGCCCCGTCGAGCTGCAGGAGCCGTACCTGTTCGAGGACGACCGCATGCCGTTCTGCTCAGCAGGCACGGGCGAGACGTCCTGCCCGACCGGCGCCGAGGGCGTCCTGGTGCCCGAGGGCCGGCTCTGGGTGATGGGTGACCACCGCGGCTCGTCGGCCGACTCCCGCGCTCACATCGACGACGCCAACCAGGGCACCGTCCCGCAGGACAAGGTCATCGGGCGGGCGTTCGTCATCGTCTGGCCGGTGGGCCGCGCGAAGGTCCTCAGCGTCCCCCAGACGTTCGACAGCGCCCTCGGCGGGCTGCCGGCGCGCGCCGTGGAGTCCACGCCGTACGCCCTCGGGCTGATCGGCGCGTTCCCGCTCCTGGCGCTCACGCGCCGCCTGCGCCGCTCCCGCTGAGCCCGTGCGCCTGTCGGCGAAGGGCTTCGTCGTCGACCCCGACGGCCGGCTGCTGCTGCTGGACTGCGTGGACCCCGCACGCCCGGACGTGCGCTGGTGGGAGCTGCCCGGCGGCGGCGTCGAGCCGGGGGAGGACGAGGTCGACGCCCTGGTCCGCGAGGTCTGCGAGGAGACCGGCATGGTCGTCGGCCGCGAGGCGGTCGGGCCGCTGCTGTGGACGCAGGACTCGACGTTCCTGCACCGCGGCGAGCGGCGCTGGGCGCGCTGCCACGGACGGGTCGTCCGCGCCGGGACGCAGGCGCTGGGCGACCCGGCGCTGAGGGACGACGAGCAGGACACGATCCTCGGGCTGCGCTGGTGGACCGCCGCGGAACTGGCCGCCTCCGCCGAGCGCTTCTTCCCTCGCGGGCTGCCCGGGCTCGTGCCGCGCGTGCTGGCCGGGGAGCGCGTCGACGAGCCCTTCGACACCTGGGACTGACCTACGCTGGCGCCCGTCATGACGGACCCCCTCGAGCGCCGGGCAGCACGCGTGCTGCTGCTCGACCACGACGGCCGGGTGCTGCTGCAGAACTGCTGCGACCCCGCCGACCCCGGCCAGGGCAGCTGGTGGAACACCATGGGCGGCGGCATCGACGCGGGTGAGAGCCCGCCGCAGGCAGCGGTCCGCGAGCTCGTCGAGGAGACCGGGCTGCACGTGGACGTCGCCGACGTCGGGCCGGTCGTCCACCGGCGGCTGACCGAGTTCAGCTTCGGCGGCACCGCCTACCGCCAGAACGAGGACTACTTCCTGCTGCGCACCGACGCCTTCGAGCCCGCGCCCACGGGGCACAGCGACCTCGAGCTGCAGGCCGTCCTGGGCATGCGCTGGTGGACCCGCGAGGAGCTGCGCGCCACCGACGAGAAGGTCTACCCCGCGGAGCTGCTCGACGTGCTCGACCGGCTCGGCGCGTGAGAGCGCGGTGCTAGCCCCGCGGCCGGTCGTCCGGTCGGAGAACGGCCTGTGGGCGTACGAGCGCGTCCTGCAGCGCAACGGGTTCCCGCACGTCGCGGGCGCCGACGAGGCCGGCCGGGGTGCGTGCGCCGGCCCGCTCGTCGTGGCCGCGGCCGTGCTGCCGCAGGGCAGGCGCGGCGAGGTGCCGGGCCTGGCCGACAGCAAGCTGCTGACCGAGCCGGCGCGCGAGGCGGCGTACGAGCAGGTCGTGCAGCGGGCCCTGTCCTGGTCGGTGGTCGTCGTCCCCTCGACCGAGGTCGACCGCTGTGGGCTGCACGT
The DNA here is from genome assembly GCA_046594005.1 of Mycobacteriales bacterium. Taxonomy (GTDB): domain Bacteria; phylum Actinomycetota; class Actinomycetes; order Mycobacteriales; family SCTD01; genus SCTD01. Next base: position 473 of record JBKJQM010000016.1, on the reverse strand, counting down.
CATGAACGTCCGCGCCATGCGCCAGGCCGTGCTGCGACTGGACCCGAGCCCGTCGTACGTCCTCACCGACGGCTTCCCGATCGGCGGCATGCCGGCCCCGACGCTCGCGGTGTGGAAGGGCGACCGCGTCGCGGCCTGCGTCGCTGCCGCCTCTGTGATCGCCAAGGTGACCCGCGACCAAATCATGCGCGAGCTGCACGAGCACTGGCCGGAGTACGACTTCGCGCGGCACAAGGGCTACGTCACGCCGGAGCACAGCGACGCCCTTCGGGCGCACGGCCCGTGTCCCCAGCACCGGTTCTCCTACGTGAACGTGAAGGCCGCTGCCGTCGTGTCGGAGACGCGCCGTGGCCGACTGCGGTTGGATGAGCGGGTGGGAGTGAGCGCGTGAGTGCCGAGGAGCTCGAGAAGTACGAGACCGAGATGGAGCTCCAGCTCTACCGGGAGTACCGCGACATCGTCCGGCAGTTCGA
>JBKJQM010000298.1:0-3953 GCA_046594005.1 Mycobacteriales bacterium | reverse complement strand
TCTTCTGCGAGACCCGGCCGGCGACGATCATGAGGTCGGCCTGGCGCGGGGAGGCCCGGAAGACCTCCATGCCGAAGCGCGCGAGGTCGTAGCGGCCGGCGCCGGTCGCCATCATCTCGATCGCGCAGCAGGCGAGCCCGAACGTCGCCGGCCACAGCGAGGACTTGCGCGACCAGTTGACGATCGACTCGACGCTCGTGAGGACGATGCCGGACGGGATCTTCTCCTCGAGGCCCATCAGGTGGTGCTCCCTCTCTCGGCGCCCATCGCTAGTCCCACTCCAGACCGCCGCGGCGCCAGACGTAGGCGTACGCGACGAAGACCGTGCCGATGAACAGGGTCATCTCGACGAGCCCGAACAGCCCGAGGCGGTCGAAGGAGACCGCCCACGGGATGAGGAAGACCATCTCGATGTCGAAGACGATGAAGAGCATGGCGGTCAGGTAGAACTTGACCGGGAAGCGCCCACCGCCCATGGGCTGGGGGGTCGGCTCGATGCCGCACTCGTAGGCGTCCAGCTTGGCCCGGTTGTAGCGCTTGGGGCCGATGAACGCGGCCGCGGTGACCGAGACCGCGACGAAGCCCGCGGCCAGCACGAACATGACCAGGAGCGGCACGTAGTTGTTCAGCACCTGCGGTCCTCCTCCGTGGTCGTGGCGCGGCGCGGTCGGGCCCTGAGCAGCCTAGTGGCGCGGGGCACCGGTCAGGCCGCGGGGGCCAGCCGGGACAGGCCGTTGATGACGCGGTCCAGGGCGTCGCCGCCGCGGGGGTCGCGCAGGTTGGCGAGCAGCTTGAGCGTGAACTTCATGAGCAGCGGCCGTGGCAGGCCGTGCCGGGTCGCCAGCGCCATCACGTTCGGGTTGCCGATGAGGTGCACGAAGACCCGGCCGAGCGTGTAGTAGCCCCCGTAGACGGCCTTCATCTGGAGCGGGTACGCCTGCAGCGCCTTCTCGCGGCTGGGGCCCTCGGGGCGGGCCAGTGCCTGCACGGCGACCTCTGCGGCCAGCAGGCCGGACTCCATGGCGTACGCGATGCCCTCCCCGTTGAAGGGGTTGACCGCGCCGCCGGCGTCGCCGACCAGCAGCACGCCGCGGCTGTAGTGGGGCGTACGGCTGAAGCCCATCGGGAGCGCTCCGCCGCGGACCGGACCGGTGGCGTGCTCGTCGTCGAACTGCCACTCGCCGGGCATCGCACCCGTCCAGCGCTTGAGCAGGTCCTTGTAGTCGGTCTTCTGCCAGGCCGTCGTCGTGTTGAGGATGCCGAGGCCGACGTTGCTCGTGCCGTCGCCGACCCCGAAGACCCAGCCGTAGCCGGGCAGCAGCTCGCCGGTCTCGGTCCGCAGCTCGAGCCAGGACTCGAGCATGTCGTCGTCGTGGCGGGGGCTCTCGAAGTAGCGGCGGACCGCGACGCCCATCGGCCGGTCGTCCCGCTTCTCGATGCCGAGCGACAGGGCCAGGCGCGCGCTGCTGCCGTCCGCGGCCACCACGATCGGTGCGCGGTAGGTCTTCTCGAGCTTGTCCGGGCCGACCTTGGCGGTGACGCCCACGACCCGGTCGGTGGCGTCGAGGACCGGTCCGGTGACGGTGGTCGACTCCTGCAGGCGGGCGCCCGCCTTCTGGGCGTGCCGGACGAGCAGCTCGTCGAAGTCCAGGCGCGGGCGCACCAGCCCGTAGTCCGGGTAGGTGGCGAGCTCGGGCCACGGCAGCTCGAGCCGCATGCCGCCGCCGATGATGCGCAGGCCGCGGTTCTTGATGAAGCCGTTGGCCTCGGAGGTGTCGATGCCGAGGTCGACCAGGCTCTTGACCGCGCGGGGAGTGAGGCCGTCGCCGCACACCTTTTCGCGGGGGAAGGACGTCTTCTCCAGCAGCAGCACGTCGAGCCCGGCCTGGGCGAGGGCCTGCGCGCAGGCGCTGCCGCCGGGGCCGGCGCCCACGACGATGACGTCGGCGTCGTTCATGAGGGCCCCTCGCTGCTTGTGAAATCTTTCACGAGGAGTCTATCCCCGGGCGCGCCCGCCCGCCTCCGCTGCCGCCACCCCCGCTGATCATCCGCAGCAGTCGTGCGCAAGAAGGCCCGCGGAGCGGTGCCTTGCGCACGGATCCTGCGGATGATCTGCAGGGGGTGCGGGGAAGGCTTACGGGCGGGTGGCGCGGTGAAGGGCGACGATGCCGCCGGTCAGGTCGCGCCACGCGACCGCTCCCCAGCCGGCCCGCTCGAGGTGGCCCGCCAGCGCCTCCTGGGCAGGCCAGGCGCGGATCGACTCGGCGAGGTAGACGTACGCCGCCGGGTCGCTGCTCACGCGGCGGGCGACCGGAGGCAGCGCCTTCATGAGGTACTCGACGTAGACGGTCCGGAACGGCCGCCACGTCGGGTGGCTGAACTCGCAGACGACCAGCCGGCCGCCGGGCCGGGTCACCCGGAGCATCTCGCGCAGGGCGACGTCGATGTCGCTCGTGTTGCGCAGGCCGAAGGAGATCGTCACCGCGTCGAAGGACGCGTCGGCGAAGGGCAGGTGCAGCGCGTCGCCGGCCACCAGCTCCACGCCCTCGTGGGCGGCCCGCTTGCCGACCTCGAGCATGCCGAGGGAGAAGTCGCAGCCCACGACGTCCGCGCCGCTGGTCGCGAGCGCGGCGCTGCTGGTCGCGGTGCCGGCGGCCAGGTCCAGCACCTTCTCGCCGGGCTGCAGGTCCAGGGCGTGCGCCACCGCCCGGCGCCACCCCCGGTCCTGCCCGAGGGACAGCACGGTGTTGGTGAGGTCGTAGCGCGCCGCCACCTCGTCGAACATGGCGGCGACCTCGGCGGGGTCCTTGTCCAGCGTCGCGCGGGTCACCCGTCCAGTGTCAGCCCCCGCCGGCCGGCCCGCCGCCCGTACCCCCCGCCGGAAGGGCACGGGGGTGCGCGGCCGACGTCCCGGTGCGAGTCTTCGGCATGGGCCCGTCCCACCTGGGGAGGGGCCCTGCGACGCCGCGGACCCGCGGCGGCCACACCGCTCGACCTCCGGAGGTCCGATGACCACCCTGCGCGACGAGGACATCCTCACCACGACGAACACGCTCCCGGCCGGCGACGCCGACCAGGGCGACAGCAACGAGCAGCAGGCCGACCCGGCCGGTGTCGACCCCGCGGGCTCCGACCCGGGCAAGGGCGGCGACGCCGACCAGGGCGACAGCGGCGGCGACGCGGACCAGGGCGACAGCTAGACCCGTCCGGCCCCGACGGCCGCCGGTCCTCCCGGGCCGGCGGCCGCGCTCGTCCCGACCCGCCAGGAGCGACCCCATGACCTCCGCCCTCGCCCGCTGCACGGCCGTCGACCGGGCCGTCTTCGCCGCCGAGCACTGGTCCCGCACGCCGCTGCTCTCCCGCGCGAAGGAGCTGCCGGCGTCGTTCGAGGACCTGCTGTCAGGCGCGGACGTCGACGAGCTCGTCGCGCACCGCGCGCTGCGCACCCCGTTCTTCCGGACCGTGAGCGAGGGCGGCGGTCTGCCGCTCCCGCTGCGGGGCATCTCCGCCGGCAACCGGCGCATCTCCGACGTGGTGGACGTCGACGCCCTGGTCGCGCAGCACACCGCGGGGGCGACGCTGGTGCTCAACGCGGTGCACCGGATGCACCCCCCGGTGGCCCGCTTCTGTCGCCAGCTGGCCGGCGAGCTCGGACATGCGACGCAGTGCAACGCCTACATCACCCCTGGCGGGGAGCACCAGGGCTTCGACTTCCACCACGACACCCACGACGTCTTCGTCCTGCAGGTCAGCGGCCGCAAGCGCTGGATCGTGCACGAGCCGGTCGTACGCCTGCCGCTGCCGTCCCAGCCCGAGGCCGGCGGGCACCTGGTGCCTGAGGGCGCCGAGCCGCTGATGGACGTCGAGCTCGAGGCGGGGGACGCGCTGTACCTGCCGCGCGGGTACGTCCACGCCGCGCTCACCACCGACGAGCACTCGGTGCACCTGACCGT
>JBKJQM010000010.1:0-2541 GCA_046594005.1 Mycobacteriales bacterium | reverse complement strand
CCGAGGGCGCTCGTGGCGACCAGCGCCTTGAGCCGGCCCGCGAGGAGGTCCTGCTCGAGCACGTGGCGTTCGGTGGCCTCCGTCTGCCCGGAGTACGCCGCAACGGCGTGGCCCCTCGCGCGAAGGTGCTCGGCGACCTCTTGGGTCGCTGCCACGGTGAGGGTGTAGATGATTCCCGAGCCCGCGAGGTCATCGAGGTGCTCGCCGAGCCAGGCCAGCCTCTGCTCGGGTCTTTCCAGCTGCATCACCGCGAGGTGCAGCGACTCACGGTCCAGGGACCCACGCAGGACGAGGACCTCGGTTCCGAGCTGTTCTGCCACGTCTGCGGTGACCCGGGAGTTGGCGGTGGCGGTGGTGGCGAGCACCGGGATGCCAGACGGCAACGTGGTGAGCATCTGACGGATGCGGCGGTAGTCGGGCCGGAAGTCGTGTCCCCAGTCCGAGATGCAGTGCGCCTCGTCGACCACGAGCAGCCCTGCGGTGGCCGCGAGGCGCGGGAGCACCGCGTCCCGGAAGCCCGGGTTGTTGAGGCGTTCGGGGCTGACCAGCAGGACGTCGACCTCGCCGCGGGCGACGTCGTCGTACACCGCCTGCCAGTCGTCGACGTTGCTGGAGTTGACGGTGACGGCGGTGATCCCGGCCTTCTGAGCGGCGGCGATCTGGTTGCGCATCAGGGCGAGCAGCGGGCTGACGATGACCGTCGGACCCGCGCCCTGCGCGCGCAGCAGCGCCGTCGCCACGAAGTAGACGGCGGACTTGCCCCAGCCGGTGCGCTGCACGACCAGTGCCCGGCGCTTGCCGCTGACCAGCGCGTCGATCGCGGTCCACTGGTCGTCGCGCAGGACGGCGTGCTCGCCGGCCAGGGCGCGCAGGTGGCGTTCGGCGTCGTGCCGAGAGGAGCTGCGGGGAGTCACCCGCGAGACCCTAGGACGGGGGGAGGACGACCCCGCCGACGGGAACGGCGCCGATCGGGTCGCCCGCGCTGTCGACCAGGTCGTAGCCGGCGCAGCGGGCGGGAGCGGTCCCGTCGAAGCCGAGCGCCAGCGTCAGCCGTACGTCCGCGCAGGTCACGTGGTCGCCGATCGTCGGGCTCACGTTGAAGATGATGTTGTCGTTGACGGGCACCTCCGCCGCGATGATCGGGACGTACTCCACCGGCGCGATGAGGTAGCCGAGCATGTCGCCGGCCAGGCCGAGCTGGACGACCATCTGGGCGCTGCGACCGACGGTGTCGCGGACGTCCTGGCCGATGCGAGGGAAGCCCTCGCCGGGTGTCCCGACCAGCGCCACGCCGCCGATGCGCATCGCGCTGACGACGGTGCGGATCGTCTGGCCGACCAGCCACGGCGACTCGTGGTTGCGCAGCAGCTGGGCCCCGTCAACGCGGCCAGCGGCGGTGAGGGCGGTGACGGCCGGCCCCACCAGCGGCTCGCGGATGTAGCCGCGCTGCGCGGCGACCGGGCCGGTGACCGGCTTCGCGTGCGCGAGGGCGAGGCCGACGTGTCGCGAGTAGTTGGCCAGGATCGCCTTCTTGCGGTCGGCGATGCCGTAGCCGGGGTTGCTGGGCTGAGTGAAGGCGCAGGTCGGGCGGCAGGGCTGGGTGCCGCCGAGGGCGCCCACCATCGCCAGGCCCTGGCCGCCGTAGCGCGCGGCCATCGCGTCGGACAGGAACTGCGGCCAGTCGCCGTGCAGTCCGGGGGCGCCGCCGGCGGTGGCGTGCGCGGCGTACGTCGCCCACGTGAGGACGACGTCGCCGTTCGGCGCCTTCGCCTGCAGGACCCGGAACAGGCCGTCCTTGCCGGGGGTCGCGCAGACCTCCGGACCCGGGTAGTCGGGCTCCTTGCTCTGGTTCAGCGCCTCGGTGCAGGACTGGTTGTAGATGAGGTCGGACGCGTCGGACTCGCCGGCGCGCAGCGAGGCGAAGCGCCGCTCGGCGTACGCCTGCTGCACCGCAGCGACGACCGCCTCCCGGACCCGCTCGAGGTAGGCCGGCGACGGACCGCCCCAGGCGCCCAGGGTGTCGGGGGCCGAGTGGCTGTGGTCGGCGGCGATCAGGATGTTGCTCACCGGCAGCCGCCGGTTGCCGGCCGCGATCTGCTCGGCCATGTCCTGCAGGCCCCAGCGCCCGTCCTGGTAGGCCGCGAAGTGGCCGGTCAGCTCGAGGTTGGCGATCGCGATCGCGGTGCTGCCGTCATCGACCACCACCGCCCGCGCCCGGATGCGCTCGCCCTCGGCCTTGGCCTGGCCGCCGCGTCCGACGGCGTCCTGCGGGATCAGCGTGCCGTCACCGAGGCCGAAGCCGCCCTGGTTGACGACGCCGCTGGGGGTGATGTCGCGGTTCGCGGCCCCGACGAGGTAGGCCGGCGTGCTCGCGCGCACCACGACGGGCTGCCTGGCACGAGGGCCGGACGCCTGCGCGACGCGGTAGCCGTAGGTGTGCGCCGGTGCCGCCGTCGCGTCGTCGTACGCCGTGGCCCCGGCGGGCAGGGTGGCGACGAGGACGCCGTCCCTGCGCACCTGCACCGGCGCCGGCCCGCGAGT
>JBKJQM010000450.1:0-2891 GCA_046594005.1 Mycobacteriales bacterium | reverse complement strand
CCTCGCGGGCGCGCTGCGCGGCCTTCTCGGCGGCCTCGGCGCTGGCCTGCTGCGCGGCGTACTCGCGCTCGGCGTCGCGCTCGGCCTGGGTGGCCTTGCTCTGCTCGGCCTGCGCCTCGACGACCGCCTGCTGGCGCTCGATGCGGGCGTCGGCCTCGGCCGCAGCCGTCTCGACGACCTCCTGGCGCTCGACCTGGGCGGCGGCCCGGACGGCCTGCACAGCAGCGTCGCGCTCGACCTGCTCGGCGCGGGCAGCAGCAGCGGCCTCGGCAGCCTGTGCCTGAGCGCGGGCGGCGGCGGTCTCGCGGGCGAGGACCTCGGCCGCCTCGGTGGCCTCGGCCTGCGCCACGGCGTCCTGCAGGCTGGCGTCACGGCGAGCGGCGGCCTCGGCCTGCTGGAGCTGACCCTCCGCGGCGAGGGAGTCGTTGCCGAGAACGGCGCCGGCGACCTCCTTGGCCTTGCCGGTCACGGAGGCGAGCAGGCCGCGCTTGGCCTCGTCAGCCGGGCGGGGATCGGTCATGGTGGGACTCCTCGGGTCTTGGGGCGGTGGGACGCACACGGGTCACGGCGCCGCACCTCATCCCTGCCCGTCAGCAGCGGTGACGACTACTGCAAGCACCAGTGCGCCGCGTCACACGGAATGCTTGAGACTTCAACTTCCTTGTACGGGACGCAGCCCACACGCCGTCCTCACCAGGAGTCCCCGCCATGGCCATCTCGCGCCTCAACCACGCCGTCCTGTACGTCCGCGACGTCGCCCGCAGCCGCGCCTTCTACGAGCAGGTCCTGGGCTTCCGCACGAAGACCACCATGGGTGAGGGCGCGGCCTTCCTGCAGGCTCCCGACTCGACCAACGACCACGACCTGGGCCTGTTCGCCGTGGGCGAGGCTGCAGGCCCCTCCCCCGCCGGCCGCGGCACCGTCGGCATGTACCACCTGGCCTGGGAGCTCAGCACGCTCACCGAGCTCGAGGACCACCTCCACCGCCTGTCCGAGGCCGGCGCTCTCGTCGGCGCCTCCGACCACGGCACGACCAAGAGCCTGTACGCCCAGGACCCCGACGGCCTCGAGTTCGAGGTCGTCTGGATTGTCCCGGCACACCTGCTCGACGAGGCGGCCGTCGAGGCCGGCGCGCGGATCTCGCCGCTGGACCTGGAGAAGGAGAAGGCCCGCTACGGGGCCGAGACCCGCGGCGGGGTGGGCATCAGCGTTCCCGGCTGACCTCCCCGCACGAGCAGGACGACGGCCGGCCCCCGCGGGGGGACCGGCCGTCGTCGTGCGTGCAGGTGCGTCAGGCGCTGCGGGCCGGACGGGCGCCGCTGCCGGAGGAGCTGCCGCCCATCGGGCTGCTGCCCGTCGGACGGGGGCGCCGGCTGAAGCTGTTGCTGCGACGGTCGCCCTGCGGACGCGGGACGTACGCCGGGCGGGGCGCCAGGACGATCGGCTCGCCGGACTCCGCCAGCTCACGGACGGCCGGGTGGCCAGGCACGACGCTCAGTGCGCTGGCCTCGACGCCGGCGCGCTCGCGCATGCGCTGGTGGTCGCGGACCTGGTCGCTCGTGATGAACGACAGGACGGTGCCGCTGGCGCCGGCGCGCGCGGTGCGGCCGGAGCGGTGCAGGTAGTCCTTGTGGTCGGCCGGCGGGTCGTAGTGCACCACCAGGTCGACGTCGTCGACGTGGATGCCGCGGGCAGCGACGTCCGTCGCGACCAGGACGCGGGCGTGCCCGGTCGTGAAGTCGTCGAGCGCGCGCTTGCGGGCCTGCTGGGTCAGGTTGCCGTGGATGGCGCCGGCAGCCACACCGGACTTGCGCAGCTGGATCGCCAGGCGGTCCGCACCGTGCTTGGTGCGCACGAAGAACAGCGTGCGGCCCGGACGGGAAGCGATCTCGGCGGCGATGTCGACCTTGGCGTCGTGCTGCAGGGCGTAGACGCGGTGGTCCATCGTCGTGACGGTCGAGGCCGCCGTGGCGACCGCGTGCACGGCCGGGTCCTTGAGGTACTGCCGCACCAGCTTGTCGACGCCGCGGTCCAGCGTCGCCGAGAACAGCAGGCGCTGCGTCGCGGGGCCGGTCTGGTCGAGCAGCTCCTGCACGGCCGGCAGGAAGCCGAGGTCGGCCATGTGGTCGGCCTCGTCGAGCACGGTGACGAGGACGTCGGCCAGGCTGCACTCGCGCTGCTCGATGAGGTCCTTGAGCCGGCCCGGGGTGGCGACGACGAGGTCCACGCCACGACGGAGCTGGTCGATCTGACGGCCCATCGAGGCGCCGCCGTAGACGGCGTTCACCTTGAGGTCGAGCGCCTGCGCCAGCGGAGCGAGCGCGTCGTGGACCTGCTGAGCGAGCTCGCGGGTCGGCACCAGCACGAGGCCGCGCGGCATGCCGCGCTTGCGCTCGCCGCCGACGAGGCGGGTCAGCAGGGGCAGGCCGAAGGCCAGGGTCTTGCCGGAGCCGGTGGCACCGCGGCCGAGGACGTCGCGGCCGGCCAGCGCGTCCGGGATGGAGCGCGTCTGGATGGCGAACGGCGCGTGCATGTCGCGCCGCGCGAGCGCGGTGACCAGCCGGTCAGGAAGGCCCAGCGAGGCGAAAGTGGCTGTGGGCGCGTCGGTCTCGGCCGCAGCCGCGTCGGCAGCGGCGTCGAGCAGCAGCTCGAGGTCGGAGGCGACCGCGGGACGGGCCGCGCGGGAGGAGGAGCTGCTGCTGCGGGGGCGGCCGCGGTAGCCAGCGCCACGGCCGGACGCGGACGAGCCGCGGCTGGACGGGCTGGAGGAACGGGGGGAGGTGGGACGGCCAGGCACGAGAAGAGGTACTCCGTTTGTCTGTCGGAGGCCGCGGAGAACGCACGCAGCGACAGGCCCGACGAGCGGGACGGAGCACGACACACGGAGCGAC
>JBKJQM010000220.1:0-11048 GCA_046594005.1 Mycobacteriales bacterium | reverse complement strand
GCTCGCGGTAGCCCTGCTCCCCCACCGCGTGCAGCGTCGCCCAGGCTGCGGCCAGCGGGCCGCCGCTCTTCGTCGACTGCACCGTCGCGTTGATCATCGTGTAGCCGGTCCAGTCGGCGCAGGCGTAGAACTGCTTGCTGCGCATGGCCGGGTCGGCGTACAGCACGACGCTCGCGCCCTTGGGCGCGTAGGCGTACTTGTGCAGGTCGACCGACAGGCTGGTCACGCCCGGCACCGACAGGTCGAAGGGCGGGACCTCGACGCCGAGGTCGCGGAAGTACGGCAGCAGCCAGCCGCCGATGCAGCCGTCGACGTGCAGGGGCAGGTCGCGCTCGAGCGCGAGCTGCCCGATCTCCTCGACCGGGTCGATCACGCCGTGCGCGTACGACGCGGCGCTCGCCACCAGCAGCACGGTGCGGTCCGTGACGGCGGCGCGCACGGCGTCCGTCGTCACGCGGAACGACACCGGGTCGACGTCGACGAGGACGGACTTCAGACCCAGGTAGTGGCAGGCCTTCTGGAACGCGGCATGGGCCGTGACCGGCAGGACGACCTCGGGCTCGGTCACCTGCGGCCGGTGCGTGCGCGCCCAGTCCCGCGCGGCCTTGACCGCCAGGATGATCGACTCGGTGCCGCCGCTGGTGAAGCTGCCGACGGTGCCAGGCCCGCCGCCGAGGTGCTCGGCGGTGATGGCGACGACCTCGTTCTCCATGCGCAGCAGCGATGGGAAGACCGTCGGGTCCAGGCCGTTCACGTCGAGGAAGCTCGCGTAGACCTCGTGCGACAGCTCGTCGACGTCCGGACGCCCGGCGTCGTAGACGTAGGCGAACGTGCGACCGCCACGGGCTGCGAGGTCGCCGGCGCGGTAGTCGGCGAGGCGCCCGAGGACGTCCTCCCGGGACAGTCCGGTGGGGGGCAGCAGGCTCATGCGACGGGGACCTCTTCGTGGGCGAGCGCGGACAGGCGGGCGTCGGTGGCGGCGTAGCGCCGCAGGAGCGGGACGGACAGCAGGACGAGGACGGCGGGCAGCACCGAGAAGCCGAGCACCAGCCCGGTGAGGGCGCTGCCCGGCTGGTCGACGCGCTCGTCGGCGGCCGAGCTGACGAAGCCGGTCAGCGCGAGCAGCCCGCCGTACAGCGCCGGACCGAGGGCGAAGCCGACCGTCTCGCCGCCCTGCCAGACGCCGGTGAAGACGCCTGCGCGCGAGCTGCCGGTCAGCGTCAGCGCGTCGGGCAGCATCGAGTACGGGAACAGCTGCATGCCGGCGTAGCCGATGCCGAGCAGCCCCATCTGCGCGAAGACGACCCAGTGCGGCGCCGACCGCGCGGTGGCCAGCGTCAGGGCGGTCACGCCGAAGACGGTGGTCGCGAGGACGTAGCCCTGCGACTTCCCGACCCGCAGCGACAGCCGGCGCCACAGCGGCATGACGATCGCGGACGGCACCACGAGGAAGACGAACAGCACGGACGACAGCCCGGCGTCGCCGAGGACGTAGGTCGCGACGTAGGGCGCGCCCGCGAGCATCGCCCCGATGGCGACGGCCTGCAGGGCGTACGCCAGGAACAGCTGCACGAAGGGGCCGTTGCTGCGGACCAGCGCCAGCTGGGCGCGCACGGTCGGCCGCGGGCTCGTGTCCGGCGCGGAGAACGCCGCGTCCCGGGTCCCCCACCACGCGGTCAGCAGGGCCGCGGCCAGGACGACGGCGATGACGACAGACATGAGGGCGTAACCGCTGCGGCCGCCCTCCTTGCCGCCGGAGATGAGGGGCGCGACGGCGCCGCCGAGCAGGATGCCGACGGTGAGCAGCACCATCCGGCTGCTCATCAGGCGGGTGCGCTCGTGGTAGTCGCTGGTCATCTCGGCAGGCATCGCGACCCACGGCACCTGGAACAGCGCGTAGCCGGTCATGGCGAGCGTGTAGACGACGCCGACGTAGACGGCGGTGCGGCCGGGCGAGCCGAGGTCGGGCGAGGAGAACAGCAGCGCGAACATCAGCGGCACCGCGATCGCGCCGGCCAACAGGTACGGCCGGCGGCCGCCCCAGCGGGTGCTCGTGCGGTCCGACAGCGTGCCGATGACGGGGTTGAGCAGCGCGTCCCAGACCTTCGGCACGAACAGCACGACGGCGGCCAGGCCCGCGCCGACGCCGACCACGTCGGTCAGGTAGTAGAGGAGCAGCAGTCCCGGGACCGTCGAGAACACGCCCGTGCCGATGGCGCCGACGGAGTACGACAGGGCGATCCGGCGGGGCAGCCGCGCAGGAGCGGTCATGCGGCACCGACCAGGCCGTCGACGACGCCGTGCACGAAGGCCCGTAGCCGCTGCACCTGCGCGGGGTCCTGCACGTCGGCGCCGGCCGCCTCGACGAGGCCGCCGGTGAAGTAGCCGTAGGTGATCCAGACGATCGACTTCACGGCCAGGTGCGCGTCCACCGGCGGGACGCTCCCCGCCTCCTCGGCAGCGGTCAGCAGCTGCTCGACCCGGTCGAACAGCGGCCGGGCGTACCGCTCCTCGACCGCGTCCGCCCGCGCGCCGCGCTCCAGCCAGCGCCGGCTCCACAGCCCGGCGATCGCCGGCTCGGCGGCCAGCACGTCGACGTAGGAGTCCACCAGGCCCCGCAGGACCGCCCGGACCCGCACCGGGTCCGCGACGTCCGCAGGCGTGACCTCCGCGAGCCGCTCGTCCAGCATCGCGGACTCGAGCGCGTGCAGCCGGGCGAAGACGGCCTCGTAGAGGTCGGCCTTGCTGCCGGTGTGGTGCGCCACCGTGGCGACGTTGAGCCCGGCCGCCGCGGCGATGCTGCGGGTGGTGACGGCGTCGTACCCGGCGTGGCCGAACAGCTCGGTGGCCACCCGCAGGATGCGCTCGCGGGAGGACTCCCCGGCGCGCGGGTCGGGGACGCTCGTGAGGGGTCTGACGAGTGCGGTCACGGGCTCCCCATCAAGCGATTGATCGGCGTGCGCGGGAGTGTGCCGCTCCCGCCCGGCGAGGGTCAACACCTCAGAAGGGCTGGGTGTCGCAGCGCCAGTCGGTGACCTGCACCGCCTTGCCCTTGACCACCTTGGCGATCTTCAGGCAGCGGTTGATGTCGCGACCGGTGGTGTACGGGCCGAAGGTCAGCGGCGCCGTGAAGCCGAAGCCGTCCCTGCCGCTGGTCGCCTCGAGCGTGGAGATGAGGCGCTCGCGCGTGAGGGTGTCGCCCATGCGCTTGAGCGCGTCGACGAACACCTTGGCGTTGAGCCAGCCCTGCTCGCCGATGTAGTTGATCTGCGCCTTGCCGCCGTACGACCGCTTCACCGCTGCCTCGTACTCCGAGACGGCGGGCCCGCCGCTGCCGGGCAGCTCGAGGTCGGTGGCCACGAAGACGCCCTCGCTCGAGGGACCGAGGCGGACGGTCGGGTCGACGAACAGCGGCACAGCGACGTGCACCGGCCGGTACGACGCGCGGTCCTGCGCCTGGAGCAGCCGGTTGTAGGCGGTCTGGTCGAGGACCGTCGCGATGCCGTCGACGTCGGCGAGGCGGAACTGCGTGACGACGTCGTCGTAGGAGGCCTTGGTCGCGTCGACGATCTGCACGTTGTCCGGCGACAGCGTCTTGCCCGCCGCCTTCAGCCCCGCCTCGAAGCCCTTGCGCAGGCCGTTGTTGGCGCTGGCCGACATGTTGTCGATGAAGACCACGCCCGGCTTGTCGACCTTCTGCTCACCGAGCCACTTGCCCATCTGGAAGCCATAGTGGCCGTAGCTCGCGCTGAAGATGAACGACTGCCGCGAGTGGTACTCCTGCTGCTGGCCGTAGGCGCCGACCATCGGGATCTTGTTCTGCTCGAGGAACGGGACGATGCCGTTCTCGGTGAGCGGGGCGTTCCAGCCCACGAAGGCGAACGCGCCGTCGGCGAGCAGCTGCTGGGCCTGCTGGCGGCCACGCGCCGGGTCGAGCTGGTCGTCGCGCAGGTCGAGCGCGATCGTGCGCCCGTTGACTCCGCCGGCCTTGTTGACCATGTCGATGTAGGCCTTGGTGCCCTGGGCGCTGGCCGCGAAGTTGATGGCGCCGGTCTGCGTGACGACAGCGCCGATCTTGATCGGGGCGCCCTTGGCCACGACGGCGGGTCCCGCGACCGGGCCCGCGGGCCCGCTGCCGGGCTTCGTGCCGGTTGGTCCCCCGGTGCTGGACGTCGTGCCGGCCGTGCCGGCGGTGCCCGCCGTGCCGAGGGTCCCGGCCACCGCGGCGGAGCTGGGCCCGGGGCTGGCGCCGGGGACCACGTCCGCGACCGGACCGGCCACGGCGACGGGCGTGCCAGAGCGGTCGTCGTCGCCGAGGGCGCTGACGAGCACGACGCCGAAGACGGTGGCGGCCAGCAGCTGCAGGCCGAACAGCGCGGCGAGCAGCCGGTCCCGACCGTTGAGCACGCGAACCTCCCCCTGGGCGACTGCACCGTAGTGCTGCTGTGTTCGCCGCCCGGGCTGCCGCTCCTGCCCGAGCGACGGGGATGGCCGGTGAACGACAAGGATGTAGTTCGGCGTCGGCGTGTCGCGACGGGCGTCATCGGTCCCGGGAGTAGCGTTGAGTAACAACTGTCCCACTTGTCACAGCAGTCACTCCTGCGTACCGTCCCGCAGGAGCTCGACCCGTGCTGCCGACGAACAGGGACCGCCATGACCCGCCCCACTCCTGCTCGCGCAGGGCGCCGCGCCGCCCGCCGTACCGGTCGCCGGACCCTGGGCCTGCTGGTCGCCCTGGCGGTCGTGGCCACCGCCGGAGCGCCGTCCGTCATCACGATCCGGTCCGGCGACACCCTCTGGGACATCGCGCGCGCGCACGGCACGACGGTCTCGGCCCTCAAGGCCCTGAACGACCTGCCGGGCAACGGCGAGATCTACGCCGGCGAGCGCCTGCGCGTGCCGGGGACGAGCGGCTCCACCCGCAGCGGCGGCACCGGCGAGGCCGGCTACACCGTCCGCAGCGGTGACACGCTCAGCCACATCGCCCTGCGCTTCGGCGTGAGCCAGCGCTCGATCGCCACGCGCAACAGGCTCAGCTCCGGCCGCGTCTACGTCGGGCAGCGACTCGCCATCCCCGGCGCACGTCGCGGCGCGACCGCCGGGGTGCCGACCACCAACGCCGGCAAGCGGATCCCGCAGGGCGTCCGGGCGGCGGTCGCCGAGAACCGCCGCATCCTCGCGTCGCGCAGCCACCCCTCCAAGGCGCAGGTGCGCCGGATGGTGGCCGCGACCGCCCGCCGCCACGGCGTCCCGGCCTCGCTCGCGCTGGCCGTGGCCTACCACGAGAGCGGCTTCCAGCAGCGCGTCGTCTCCGGCGTGAACGCCATCGGCGTCATGCAGGTGCTGCCGTCCACCGCGCGGGTGCTGTCGCACCAGGCCGGGCGCAACCTCGACCTGCTGAAGACCTCGGACAACATCACCGCGGGCGTCCTGCTGCTGCGCCAGCTGCTGCGCTCCACGCCGACCACGGACCGGGCGCTGGCCGGCTACTACCAGGGCCTCGGGTCCATCGCCCGGCAGGGGCTGCTCCCCCAGACGCACAGCTACATCACGAGCATCCACATCCTGCGCAGCCGCTTCGCGAACGGCTGACGCCCGCCGCGCGCCTGATCACCGGGGCACCCGCCCCGGACCTAGACTGGCCGTCGTGGCCAACGGAGGACCGGGAGGGGCGCCGACGGTGTCGGACGCCCTGATCGGACGGCTGCTCGACGGCCGCTACCGCCTCGACGGCGTCATCGCCCGGGGTGGGATGGCGACGGTCTACGCCGGCACCGACACCCGCCTCGACCGGCCGGTCGCGGTCAAGGTCATGCGGCCGGCGCTCGCCGAGGACCCCGACTTCGTGGAGCGGTTCGCCCGGGAGGCGCGCGCCGCGGCCCGACTGTCGAGCCCCGAGGTCGTCGCCGTCCACGACCAGGGCACCGATGCGGGCACCGGCACCGCCTACCTCGTCATGGAGCTGGTCTCGGGCGGCACGCTGCGCGACGTCCTGCGCACCCACGGCGCGCTGTCGCCCGCGCGCGCGCTGGACCTGGTCGAGCCGGTGCTGGTGGCACTGGCCGCGGCCCATGCGGCCGGCCTGGTCCACCGCGACGTCAAGCCCGAGAACGTCCTGCTGTCCGACGACGGGCGGGTCAAGGTCGCCGACTTCGGGCTGGCCCGCGCCATCGAGACGAGCAACCTCACCGCCACCACCGGCCTGCTCATCGGGACGGTCGCCTACCTGGCTCCCGAGCAGGTCGAGCACGGGCGCACCGACACCCGCACCGACGTCTACGCCGCAGGCGTCCTGCTGTGGGAGCTGCTGACCGGCACGCCGCCCTACACGGCCGACAGCCCGATGACGGTGGCCTACCGGCACGTCCACGAGGACGTACCGCCGCCGGGGACCGTCGTGGAGGGCATCCCCGCCTCGCTCGACGAGCTCGTGGTGCGGGCGACCCGTCGCGACGCCTCGGCGCGGCCCGCCGACGCGGGGGCCTTCCTCGCCGAGCTGCGCGCCGTGCGGGCCGACCTCGGCGGCCGCGGCGACGCCTCCGTCGTCCACCGCCCGACCAACCCGACCCTGGTCGTGCCGCGCCCGCTCCCGGTAGCGGCGCAGCCGGCCGCCCCGCCGCGTCGGCGCAGGCCCCTGGTCCTCGCGCTCGTGCTCGGGCTGCTCGCCACCGCCGTGCTCGCAGGCAGCTGGTACCTCACGGCGGGCCGCTGGACCGAGGCTCCGTCGGTCGTCGGCATGACCAAGGTCGAGGCCCTTCAGTCCCTGCGGGAGGCGGGCTTCGAGGTGACCTTCGCTCCCTCGGTCTTCAGCGAGACCGTCGCCGCGCAGCACATCGTCGACCAGGACCCTGCCGCCGGGGGCCGCATCGCGAAGGGCGGCACGGTCCGGCTGCTCAACTCCAAGGGGCCGGACCGCCGGGCGGTCCCGGACCTCACCGGGCTCAGCCCGGCCGCGGCGACCGCGGAGCTGGCCAAGGTCGGGCTGACGGTCGGCGACACCACGAGGCAGTTCAGCTCCTCCCCCGTCGGGAGCGTGGTCTCGACCGTCCCGCCCACCGGCGAGAAGCTCAAGCCCGGCGAGCGCGTCACGCTCGTGCTCAGCAAGGGCGTCGAGCTGCTCGACGTCCCCGACGTGCAGGGCAAGACGCAGGCGGACGCCCAGAAGGCCCTGGCCGCAGCCGGTTTCGACAGCTCGGTCACCGAGGTGTTCAGCGACGTCCCCAAGGGCCGGGTCGCCAAGCAGTCACCCTCCTCCGGCAAGGCGGCCCGCGGCTCCACCGTCGCGCTCGAGGTCAGCAAGGGCCCGGAGATGGTGGTCGTGCCGGACGTGGTCGGGCAGGACCGGGAGGCGGCGGTGTCCGCCCTCAAGGCGCTCGGCTTCCAGGTCCGCGTCATCGCGATCCCCGGCCCGGGCCGGGTCCGCTCCAGCAACCCGGACGGCGGCACCTCGGCGCGCAAGGGCTCCACGGTCACGCTCTACGTGTTCTGACCCGTTCTGGCAGTCTGTCCCGGTGCCTCCCCGCAAGCCCTCTGCCGTCGGCTCCCACGTGCCGACCTCGGGCGGTCTGGTCAAGGCGCTGGCGTACGGCAAGGAGATCGGGGCGGGGGCTCTCCAGGTCTTCGTCAGCAACCCCCGCGGCTGGGCCCCCAGCGCCGGTGACCCCGCGCAGGACGAGTCGTTCCGCGGTCGCTGCTCCGACGACGGCATCCCGGTCTACGTCCACGCGCCGTACCTCGTGAACTTCGGCTCACCCACCGAGGCGACCCGCGCGAAGTCGGTGGCGGCCGTGGAGCACGCGATGCGCCGCGGCCTGGCGCTGGGCGCCAAGGGCGTCGTCGTGCACGCCGGCAGCGCGGTCGCCGGCGCCCACCGCGACGAGGCGATGGCCCAGCTGCGGACCTCGTTGCTGCCGCTGCTCGACGCCGCCGACCCCGACGGACCCAGGCTGCTGGTCGAGCCCACCGCCGGCGGCGGTCAGGCGCTCGCGGCCACCGTGCAGGAGCTCGAGCCGTGGTTCGCCCAGCTCGACGCGCACCCGATGCTCGGCGTCTGCCTCGACACCTGCCACGCCTTCGCCGCCGGGCACGACGTGTCCAGCCCGGGCGGCATGAAGAAGACGCTCGACGCCCTCGTTAAGTCCGTCGGCCGCGGGCGCCTCGGCCTGGTCCACGCCAACGACAGCAAGGACCCGCTGGGCTCGCTGCGCGACCGCCACGAGGCGATCGGCGAGGGGCACATCGGCAAGGACGCGTTCGCCGAGCTGTTCCGCCATCCGGCCACCCGCGGGGTCCCGGTCGTGGTGGAGACGCCCGGGGACGCGAGCACCCACCGCCGCGACATCGAGCTGCTCGTCAGCCTGCGCGACTCCTGACGCGCCCACCCACCCGCGCCACCCATCTCCCGCCGATCATGGAGTTGTGCAGGACTCCTGAGCGTGTGGAGGGCGGCACAACTGCATGATCGGCGAGGGGGCTCAGAGCTCCGGGCCGTCGCCGGGGCGCTCCTGGTAGCTGTAGCGCTGCTCCTGCCAGGGGTCGGCGCGGTTGTGGTAGCCCCGCTCCTCCCAGAACCCGCGGCGGTCCTCGGTGAGGTACTCCACGCCGCGCACCCACTTCGGCCCCTTCCAGGCGTACAGGTGCGGGACCACCAGGCGCAGCGGCCAGCCGTGCTCCGGCGTGAGCGGCTCGCCGTCGCGGTGCGTGACCAGCAGCGCATCCGCGGCGGCGAAGTCGGCCAGGCGCATATTCGCGCTGTAGCCGTACTCCGCCCAGACGATGACGTGCGTGGCCTCCGGCGCGGGTGGCACCGCCTCGAGCAGCACCGCGGTGGAGACGCCGGTCCAGCTGTTGTCCAGGACCGAGAACTTCGTGACGCAGTGGAAGTCGGCGCCGACCTCGGTGCGCGGCAGCTCGCCGAAGCCGGCCCAGTCCCAGGTCCGCTCCTGCGCGGTCGCCCCGAACACCTTGAGGTCCCACGTGGCCAGGTCGGTCTTCGGGACGGGTCCGTAGTGCAGGACCGGCCAGCCCCTCGGGATGTACTGCCCCGGCGGCAGCCGGTCCGCCGGCACTCCGGCCGCGCGCTTCCTGCCGCCGAAACGGGAGAAGGGCGTCGTCACCTGCCCATCCTCCCCCCGGCGCCGAGCCCCCTGGCAGCCGGGTAGCGTCGCCCCACATGGTCGTCGTCATGCGCCCCGGCGCCTCCTCCGAGGACGTCGACGCCGTCATCGCCCGCGTCGAGGGCGCCGGCGGTTCAGCGTTCGTCAGCCGCGGCGTGCAGCGCACCATCGTCGGCCTGGTGGGCGACGTCGTCGCGTTCCAGGGCCTCAACCTGCGCGCCATGCCGGGCGTCGGCGAGGTCGTGCGGGTCTCCAAGCCGTACAAGCTCGTCAGCCGCGAGAACCACCCGGACGCCACCACCGTGACCGTCGGCAAGGACGTCAAGATCGGCCCTGAGACGTTCGTGCTCATCGCCGGCCCGTGCGCCGTGGAGACCGCCGAGCAGACCTTCGAGGCCGCGGACATGGCCAAGGCCGCCGGCGCCACGATGCTGCGCGGCGGGGCCTACAAGCCGCGCACCAGCCCGTACGCCTTCCAAGGCCTCGGCGTGAAGGGGCTGGAGATCCTCGCGGAGGCGCGCGAGCGCACCGGCCTGCCGGTCGTCACCGAGGTCGTCGACCCCAAGGACGTCGCGGTCGTCGCGGAGTACGCCGACATGCTGCAGATCGGCACCCGCAACATGCAGAACTTCCCGCTGCTGCAGGCGGTCGGCGGCGTGCGCAAGCCGGTCATGCTCAAGCGCGGGCTGAGCGCGACGTACGAGGAGTGGCTGATGGCCGCCGAGTACGTCGCGCAGCGCGGCAACCTCGACATCGTCCTGTGCGAGCGCGGCATCCGGACCTTCGAGACCGCGACCCGCAACACCCTCGACGTCAGCGCGGTGCCGATGGTGCACGCCCTGTCACACCTGCCGGTGGTCGTCGACCCGTCGCACAGCGCCGGCAAGCGGGAGCTGGTCGTCCCGCTCACCCGGGCAGCGATCGCGGTCGGCGCGGACGCGGTCATGGTCGACGTGCACGCCGACCCGACTGCGGCGCTGTGCGACGGGCCGCAGGCGCTGTACGGCGAGGAGCTCGACGAGCTGGCCAGGGCCTGCCGCGAGCTGCCTCCGATGCTGGGCCGGCGCGTCTAACCGGCGAGCAGCGAGGCGACGACGTCGGCTGCCCGCGAGGCGCCGGTGTCGTCGACGTCCAGGTGGGTGACGAGTCGGACCCGCCGCGGTCCCACGACCGACAGGAGCACGCCCTGCTCACGGGCGGCCGCCGCGAAGGCGGGTGCGTCCGGGACGGCGACCGGGACGATGTTCGTGTCGACCGGACCGACGCCGAGCGCGTCGGCGATGAGGCCCGCGCGGCGGTGGTCCTCCGCGAGCCGGTCGACGTGGTGGTCGAGGGCGTACGCTCCGGCCGCTGCCAGCACGCCGACCTGCCGCATGCCGCCGCCCAGCCGCTTGCGCAGCGTGCGGGCCTCCGCGGCGCGGGCCGCGTCGGTGACGACGAGCGACCCGACGGGCGCTCCGAGTCCCTTGCTGAGGCAGACCGACAGCGAGGCGAACAGCCGGCCGTACTCCGCGAAGGAGACGCCGCTGGCGACGCCGGCGTTCCAGATGCGGGCGCCGTCGCAGTGCAGCGCGACGCCGTGGCGGGACGTCAGGTCCCGCAGCGACTGCAGCACCGACAGCGGGTGCACGGCTCCCCCGCCGCGGTTGTGCGTCTGCTCGACGCTGACCGCCGACGTCACGACGGTCCCCCAGCCCGCGGGGCGCAGGTAGTCCTCGACCGTCCGCGCGTCCATGAGCCCGCCGGGGACGGTCCGCGACTGGATGCCGCCGTGCTGCGCGGCGCCACCGTGCTCGTAGGTCACGACGTGGGCGTCCGCGTCGCAGAGCAGCTCGCCGGCCGGCGGCACGAGCAGGCGCAGGCAGATCTGGTTCCCCATCGTCCCGCTCGGGACGAGAACCGCCGCCTCGTGACCGAACAGGTCGGCGACCC